>JBOHWJ010000495.1:0-5934 GCA_050736495.1 Binataceae bacterium (SeqCode)
GATCGGAGACGATATCGCCGTATAGATTCTCCAGCAGCAACACGTCGAAGCGGCCCGGTTCGGTCACCAGGCGCATACAGGCGGCGTCCACGATCTGTTCATCGTACTCAATATCCTTATATCCAGCCGCGACCTTGCGCGCGCATTTGAGGAAAAGGCCGTCGGACAGCTTCATGATGTTGGCTTTGTGAATCGCCGTAATCGATTTGCGCCGGTTGTTCCGCGCATAGGCGAAGGCGAAACGCGCGATCCGGGTCGAGGCCCGCGCGGTTATTATCTTCACGCTTTCGACCACGCCGGGCGCTACCTGGTGTTCGATTCCGGCGTACAAATCCTCCGTATTCTCGCGCACCACCACCAGGTCGACGTTACGAAACGGCGTATGCACGCCGGCAAAGCTGCGCGTCGGCCGCAAGTTGGCATAGAGATCGAAGGTCTTGCGCAGGAATACATTAATCGATCGATAGCCCTCACCGACGCGCGTCTCGAGCGGACCCTTGATCGCGACTCGCGCGTGTTTGAGCGAATTGATCAGCGCATCCGGCACCGGCGTGCCAAACTCCTTCATCGCGGCGGCGCCGGCTTCTTGCCGGTCCCATTCAACTTTGACTCCGGCGGCCTCCACCACTTTGACCGCGGCGGCGATAACCTCCGGCCCGACGCCATCACCCGGAATCAATGTCACCCGGGGCGCGCGTCCGCCACCGTTTCCCCCGCCATTCTTGCCGATCATTTTCACAGTTGAAACTCCTCGCCCATACTGATCCAGCCATCGATGCAAACACTGGCGGCCGCAGGGGGTCAGGCCCGTCTTTTTTGCGATCGACGAGATCCGCACCGCGCGTTTTTCAATCGCGGTTGCGCCGCGCCTTCAACAACCGAGTTTGCCTTTAGAAGTTTACCAGTCCGGCGAAAACATCCGCGACATTGGTGCCGGTCGGCCCGATCACGAGCAGATCGCCGAGCGCCTTGAAGACGTTATAGGAATCGTTGCGGCCAAGCGCGGCGGCTGCGTCGATACCCGCCTCGGCCGCGCGCGCAATCGTGTCGGGCATCACGATCGCACCGGCGGCGTCGGTTGGCCCGTCGATACCGTCGGTGCCGCCAAAGAGCGCCATGACGCGCCGTCCCGCGCCGATGCGCGCAAGTTCGGCCGCCATCGCCAGCGCGCATTGCTGCGCGCGCCCGCCGCGGCCCGGCCCGCGCACCGTGACCACCGGCTCGCCGCCAGTGACGACGCATACCCGCTCACGCGTGAACGCACATAGCGAGGCCGCGAGCGCGCGGCCGGCGTCGTCGGCCTCGCCCGCGAGTCCGCGCCCACGCTCGACCGCATAACCCAGGCGCGCGGCGGCGTGCGCGGCGGCGTCAACGGCGGCGCGATTGTCGCCGACGATGACGCTGGTCACGCGCGCCAACGCCGCATCGTTGCTCTTGAGCGTCTCGTGGATTTCGCCGGCGGTCCCGCGCTCCAGCCGATCGCGTACTGATTCCGGCGCGCGGCCCCATAGCCCGCGCCGCTTGAGCACCGCGATAGCGTCGCCGAAGGTAGTCGGGTCCGCAGTCACCGGCCCCGATCCGATCGTCGCGAGGTCGTTGCCGGGAACGTCGGAGAGCACCAGTAGCAGCACGCGAACATTCGAGTCGACGGCGCGCAGCAAGCCCCCGCCCTTTACCGCCGATAGATGCTTGCGCACGATATTAAGTTCGCGAATCGTCGCTCCCGCTCGCATCAGGGCTGCCGTAACCGCGACCTTGTCGGCGAGCGTGACTCCATCGGCGGGCGCCACCATCAGCGCGGAAGCGCCGCCGCTGAGCGCCACGAGGAACAACTCGCCCGGCCGCGTGCGTGCGGCGAATTCGAGTGCGGCGCGTCCGGCGGCAGCGGAAGCTTCATCGGGCAGCGGATGCGACGCGTAGGCGATGCGGACGCGCGCGGCCGGCGCGGGCGAGGCAGTCTCCGCGTCACGACACGGGGACTCAGTGGCAGCCGCTTTGGGTACGATCCGCAACCCCTCAATTAGCTTGTCGCCCAAGCGGCGCTCAACTTCGGCCGCCATCCCGGGGGCGGCCTTGCCGACTGCAAGCAAGCGCACACCGGCGACGCCGGCGATCATTGCGGCGATGTCTGTGGCGTCGCCCGCGTTCTTGGCGACGCCAGTTGGCACGGCAGACGCACCCTCAAAAGCGCGCGCAACCGCCCGGCCCGGCTCAACCGCGGCGACGGCGGCGGCATAGATACGAATCAGGTCGGCGCGCGCACGCGAACGCGGCGATGGTCTCTGCTCCACCTCGCTCATCGTGGCCTGACGCAAAGCGCGACGCGCACATCGGCCGGCGGATTGGAATTTTGCTGCTCTTGTGACATCTAGAAAAAGGTTACCCGACAGGCGCATCGTTCGCATCAATCGCGCAAAACGCTATCTCGACAAAGATCGCATCTCGTTCAGTACGAGCGAGCTGAGCGAGTCCGCGCCAGCCAGGCGTTCTCACCATAATGGGCGGCAGGGATTACCGCGGCCAGCTATTTCCGCCGGAGCAGCGTGCGAATCGCGCCGCCATCGCGCGGCGCCACCAGCACTATATCCGCCATCCGCACGAACAGTCCGGTGCCGACCACGCCCGCAATCGTCAACAGGTCGCGCTCGAGCCGGGCCGGATACCTGATCTCGCGCAGGGCGCAATCGAGCACCAGATTGCCGTTGTCGGTGACGAAATTGCCGTTGCCGTCGTGCGCCGCGCGGAGCTTCGGCTTGAGCCCGAGGCGGATAATCGCGCGGGTGCAGAACGCCGCCGCGAACGGCACCACCTCGACCGGCAAATTACCATGCGCGCCGAGGCGCTTGACCAGCTTTTCGTCGCCGACCAGAAAAATCCCGCAGCGCGCCGAGGCCGCGACGATCTTCTCGCGCACCATCGCGCCGCCGAGTCCCTTTATCATGTTGAGACGCGGATCGACTTCGTCGGCGCCGTCGAAGTCGAGATCGAGCGCGCGCACACTGTTGAGTTCGACCAGTTCGATTCCGACCGCGTGTGCCAACTTCGCGCTCGCGTTGGAAGTCGGCACACCGCGCACCTTGAGTCCGCTTTCGCCAAGCGCGCGGATGAAGGCGCTGGCGGCGCGCCCCGTGCCGAGGCCGAGCGTCTGCCCGTCCTTCACATAGCGCAGCGCATAACGGCCGAGGACGTCGAGATAGGCGAGGCCGGCGGCGATATCCAAACCGTAATCTCCCGCGTACGGCGGCCGATTGCGCCTAAGCGTCAGCCTTTGCCGTTGCGCAGCAGTTGCATGAATTCCTGGCGGGTCTCGACGTGGGTGCGGAACACCCCCAGCATCGCCGAAGTGGTGACATAAGAGTTCTGCTTCTCGACCCCGCGCATGCGCATGCACAAATGCTCGGCTTCGAGCACGACGGCGACGCCGAGCGGTTCGATCTCCGCCATGATGGTCTGCGCGATTTGCGTCGTCAGCCGCTCCTGCACTTGCAGACGGCGCGCGTAAATCTCGACCATCCGCGCAATCTTCGACAGTCCGACGATGCGGCGGTTGGGCAGGTATGCGACATGGGCCTTGCCGATAAACGGCAGCAAGTGATGCTCACACAATGAATAGAAATCGAGGTTCTTACACAGGATCATCTCCTGGTAATCCTCTTCGGTGAACAGCGCGCCGTTGATCGCGACCTTGGGATCCTGATCATAGCCGCGGGTGAGAAACTCGAAGGCCTGCACCACACGGGCGGGCGTGCGCGCCAATCCTTCGCGCTCAGGGTCCTCGCCGATGTGGCGCAGGAGCACGCGCACCGCGTCTTCAGCGGCTGCCCGGTCTTGAGCCATGATGTTTTCCTTCCCGGTCCGGCTGTATGCCGGCCGTGGCCCGGCGTTGGCTCCATTCCTGAGCAAGCTCGATTGCGAGCGATGGCCCGCCGCCACTCATGATGTTAAAACCTGCCACTTCTCCAGCCACCGCGTCCATCAGTTTGAGATTCTGCTCGAGCGAGATGCGCCGCACCTCCTCCTCCGCCACGCCGGTGTAACGGTCGAGATGCGGATGGGTCGCGCTCAAATCTTTAATGTTTTGCTTTAAATAATTCGCCATCGATTCACGCTTGACCGGCAGGATGCCGAGGACCACCCGCAGATCGTGCTGGCGCGCCCGCTCGACAAACCGCCGCGCCCCCTCCGGCTCGAATACCGGCTGCGTGATGACGAAGCGCGCGCCCGCCTCGGCCTTGCGCCTGAGCAGATCGAATTCGCGCTCCAACTCCTTGCGATTGGGATTGGCGACCGCCCCAGCAACCAGCCCGGGTAGCGTTTTCAGCAAACGCTTGCCCTCGCCGGTGTCGCCTCGATTGAGGTCGGCGATGACCCGCAGCAGGCCGAACGTATCGATATCATGCACGGCGCGCGCGCCGGCGCTGCCATCGGACGGCAGCTTGTCGCCCTGCAGCGCGACCACCGCATCGATACCGAGCGCCGCCGCGCCCAACAAGTCGGACTTGAGCGCGAAGCGATTACGGTCGCGGCACGAAACGTTGAGCACCACTGCCATCGCGAGCCGCGCCTTCACCATCGCGGCGAACACCAGGCCCGACATTTTGATCCGCCCGAGCGCATTGTCGGCCAGGTTGATAGCGTCGATCTGATCGCGGACCATGGCCAGCTTCGACAGCAGCGACTCGGCGTTGACTCCGCGCGGCGGGGCGATTTCGAGCCATAGCACCGGCCCGCGCGCATTAAGGCTCTCCAGCAGCGCGCTCAAACTAACTCCATCGGATGACGATAATCGAAGTGACGATTAAACTCGAAGGTACCGCACACATCCGCCTGACGCATGGCGCGAGGTTGAGAGTGTGAAGCCATCGCGAACGGCTCGTGCGGAGGCGGTCGAAGGATTGGCGCTTAGGCCTTCAGCCGTTCGCTCGCCTTGACCTTCTGATACTTGCGGTAGTCGTAACCAGTCGCCATCGCCATCAGCAGCGCCTCCATGCCGCCCTCCTTCTCACGGCGCAGGACGCGCAACCGATCGAAGAATTCGCGGAAATCCTTGTTGATGCGCTGCGTGCCATCGGCCCGCCCCAGGAAAAAATCGTGCAGGCGCGTGACCGTGAACCTGAGCGAGGAGTAGCGCAATTCGTTGGGAAACGCATCCCATTCGGCCAGCGACAGCGTCCGGATCGATTCGTAGCCGCGCAACAGATAGCGAAACCGGTCGAGCGAGTAGGCGCCGTCGACGAAGCACAGGGCGTTGACGGCGGTCGCGATATCGAACATGAATTTGCCTCGGCAGGCGGCTTCGAAATCCAGCACCGCCACCAGCTTTTCGCCGCGAAAGAGCAGATTGTCGGCAAACATATCGCCGTGGATGATGCCCTTGGGCAGTTTGCCCTCCAGGTAGCGTGTCAGGTAGTCAATTTCGTCCTCGAGCGTCCGCATAGTCTTGCGGAAGTAATTGGGCAAACGATTGCGCACGGTCAAGTAAAGATCCGCGATACGCTCGAAGCTGAAACGGTTGTCGATACCCTTCTTGTAACCCTTGCCGATGACGTGCAACTCGCCGAGCGTGCGCCCGATAGTTTCGAGTTGAGTCGGCCGCAGCCGCGTCACCGCCAGCACCCGCCCCTCATGGTAACGGAAGAGCGAAACGCACTTGCCGTCGTAATCGCGATAGAAACGGCCGGTGCGGTCTTGCAGCGGATGGGGACAGGGAAACGAATGCTTGCGCAGGAAAGCAAGCAGGTCGATCTCGCGCTTTACTTCGCTTTCGCTCTTGACCTCGTCGACCCGTAACAGGAATTTCCCCTTGGCGGCCTCAAGCAAATAATTGCTGTTAACGGAGCCTTCGGGAATCCCGATGACGTTGCTGATACGACCGAAGTTGTAATCGTCAGCGAGCTCTTCGAGAAAGTTTTTGCTGAGCTCGGTATATACGGC
>JBOHWJ010000496.1:0-6062 GCA_050736495.1 Binataceae bacterium (SeqCode)
GCCCGCGCTCGGTCGCTTCCAAAGCGATCGCCGCGCTTTCCATGTCGACGGCGATCGCGCCACTGCGTTCGCCCGCCAGCCGTTTCTCAATCATAGTACCAAGCGCACGCGGCGAAGTGAGAATGCCGCCGGTCGAAAAATCGATGCCGGCGCCAGTGAGCGCCTGCTCAATCACCGTCACCCATTCGCGCGAGATTTCCATCACGTAGTCGGTCTGCGCGGTATCGTCCTGCCGCACCATCACATGGTCGGCGACGACCATGTGGCTGACCGCGAGGCGATTCGAGAGCGCACCGGCAACGCCGGTCGCGACCACGAGATCCGCGCTGCCGAGTTTATCGAAGGCGAGCTTGGCGCCGGCGCGCGCGCGCCGCATC
This sequence comes from Binataceae bacterium (SeqCode), assembly GCA_050736495.1. Lineage (GTDB taxonomy): Bacteria > Desulfobacterota > Binatia > Binatales > Binataceae > JBOHWJ01. Next base: position 378 of record JBOHWJ010000496.1, read on the forward strand.
CCGATTCCGGTCGTGACCATCGCGACTTCGGCGTCGCCAATGCGTCCGCGGAAGCCGTTGAGGCCATGCCGTTCGAGCGAGGACTCGGCCATGACGAGAGAGCGCATGGGGTTCAGTTCGGCGCTGAAGGCGCACAGGATGAGAATCACGACTATAATTCCTCAAGCCTCACGGTTGGTTTCGCGCGGCGGCTCCGGCGACGCCGCAGTCGCCGCACCGGACGCGAGCGGGTACCATTTGCCAGACTGCCACCCCGCTTGAGTAGAGGCGAGGTTGCAAGCAAAATTGCGCGGGCGCCGCCGAGCGTCAAGCCCGCTCAACGCGCATCCGGGGAGTGCAATGTCAGGTTCGGAACCCCATAGCAACATGGCCGCAGACGGAAAGCCTGCGACGCCGCGCACGGCGAACCGCAAAGCGGTCATCGTCACCGGCGACGACTTTGGCCGTTCGCGCGAGGTCAACGCCGGAATCTTGCATGCCTATCGCGAGGGCGTGCTGCGCGGAACCAGCCTCATGGTAGCGGGCGCGGCGCGCGACGAGGCAGCCGCCCTCGCCCACGCCAACCCCGGCCTCGACGTCGGCCTTCACCTGGTTCTATGCCGTGGCTTTAGCGCGCTCGCGCCGGCGCAACTCAGCCCAATCGTCGACATGGCGGGCCGCTTCGCTGACAGCTCCGTCATGGGCGGGATGAATTATTTCTTCCGCCGCTCTCTGCGGCCGCTGCTGCGGGATGAAATCCGCGCGCAGATAGAGCTTCACTTGAAGCTGGTCGGTTACCTCAATCATATTGACGGTCATCTCAATTTCCACGTTCACCCGGTGGTCGCCGATCTGATGGTCGAACTTGCGAGCGAATATCGCGTACCGTGTATCAGGCTGCCGCGCGAGCCGGTGCTGACCACGCTCGGACTTGCGCGCGACCATGCGCCGCGGAAACTGGTTGAGTCGTTAATTTTCCGCGCGCTTTCGCGCCGCACGCGCCGCATGTTAGACGAACACGGGATAAAATCGGCCGACCGGCTCTTCGGACTTCATCAGAGCGGCCATGTCAGCGAGCAATACGTGCTCGGCGTCATCGCGGCGCTGCGGCCGGGCGTGACCGAACTGTATTTTCATCCGGCGGCCGACACTGGTGCGACGCCGCCGGACGCCGCCGCCCAGCGCGAAGTCGCAATTCTCACCAGCCCGCGAATCCGCGCCGCGCTCAACACGGCCGGCGTCGAGCTGACGAACTTCGCGGAACTCGCGCGACTGGCACATTGACCGCCCGCCGCACCTGCTACTGGGACGTGATGTGGTTCGAACGTCCGCTGCACCTTGGTGAATAGCGGTACGCGTGCTCCGCGCAAACTCGCCTCGCACGCCGATTTGCGCTTACAATGCGAACGGCGGCGCCGAAACCTGCGCGGCGGCTTTCGACAATTCAAGCCAGGGAAGGAAATTCGATGTTCGACCAGGAGACCTCGCTAGGCGCCGACAAGGCTTCGGAATACAGATTGCCGTCGAACGTGACGCCTGAGCGCTACGAACTGAGACTCACACCGGATCTGCGCGCCTTCACCTTCGCCGGTGAAGAGAATGTCGCCGTCAAGGTCCACCAGGCCACCGCCGAGGTTGTCCTCAACGCGCTCGAACTCGAGTTCGATCACGCCACCGCCGAGCGCGATGGCAAGTCGCTCACCGCGCGCTTCGAACTCGAACCGGCGCGCGAACGCGCGCATTTGCATTTCGATCAGCCACTGGACGAAGGCGCCTGGATCATCCGCATCGCCTATCGCGGCATCCTGAACGACAAGCTCCACGGCTTCTACCGCAGTCAGTACACCGACGCCGATGGCAAAACCCATGTGCTCGCGACCACCCAATTCGAATCAACCGATGCGCGCCGCGCCCTGCCCTGCTGGGACGAACCTGCGCTCAAGTCCGTATTCAAAATCACACTGGTGGTCGACGATAACCTGACCGCGATTTCCAATGCCGGTGTCGAAAGCGAGCGCAAGATCGGCGAGGGCAAGAAGGAAGTCGTCTTCAAGGACACCATCCGCATGTCGACCTACCTGCTCGCTTTCATCGTGGGCGAATTCGAAGCGACGGCGCCGGTCGACGCCGGTACGCCGCTGCGGGTCGTACACGTCCCGGGCAAAGGTCACCTGACCGGATGGGCGCGGCAGATTGGCCAGTTCTCGCTCAAATTTTTCGCCGACTATTACGGCATCAAATATCCCGGCGACAAGCTGGACCTGATAGCGATTCCGGACTTCGCCGCCGGCGCGATGGAGAACCTGGGCGCGATCACTTTTCGTGAGACCGCGTTATTGATCGACGACAAGACCGCGTCGCATGGCGAGTTGGAGCGCGTCGCCGACGTCGTTTCGCATGAGAACGCGCACATGTGGTTCGGCGATCTCGTCACGATGAAATGGTGGAACGGGATCTGGCTCAACGAGGCTTTCGCGACCTTCATGGAGATGCTCGCGGTCGACGCCTGGAAGCCTCATTGGAAGCGCTGGGAGAGCTTCTCGGTATCGCGCGCCGCCGCGATGGCGACCGACGCGCTCAAGAGCACGCGCTCCATCGAGTACACCGTGCTGAGTCCCGAGGACTGCCGCGCGATGTTCGACGTGTTGACCTATGAGAAAGGCGCGGCGGTGTTGCGCATGCTCGAGCAGTATTTGGGCGCCGGTGAATTCCGCAAAGGTATCTCGCTCTACCTGCGTCAGCACGAATACGCCAACGCCGAGACCGGCGATCTGTGGGACGCACTCGAGGCCGCGACGCGTGAGCCGGTGCGCAAGCTGATGGATTCGTGGATTTTCCAGCAGGGCTTTCCGATTGTGAACGCCGAACCGGCGGCCGGTGGCCCCGGCCTCAAGTTGAGCCAGCGCCGCTTTTTCTATATGCCGCCGGAGGAGCCCGCACCGCAGCTCTGGCACATCCCGGTAATGGTGCGCGTGCGCACCGATCGCGGCAACTCGACGCACAAACTTCTGCTCACCGAACAACAGACCACGCTCGAATTGCCGGGCAAACTCGAATGGGCGCTGCTCAACGAAGGCGGCCACGGTTTCTACCGCGTGCGCTATTCGCCTGAATTGCTGCAAACGCTGACGCGCAATCGCAAGGAGCTGGCGCCGGTCGAACGGTTCGGGCTGGTGAGCGATACGTGGGCGGCAACCGTCGCCGGCATGACGCCGCTTTCCGAGTTCATCAAGATGGCGCGCCTGTTTCACGACGAAGACAACATCAACGTCTGGCGCGCGCTGCTCGGCGCTTTCAACTACCTCGGCATCATCGCGGCCGATGCGCAACGCGCGGCGCTGGCGACTGCCCTGCGCGAGCTCGCGGGACCGGCGGCGGCGCGGCTTGGATGGGTCCGCGCGAAGGACGAGGACGAATTACAGGGACAGTTGCGCGCCACACTCATCGGCATGCTCGGCACGCTGGGCGATGACCGCGGCGTGCAGCGGCGCGCGAACGAACTTTACATCGCATGGCAACGCGACCCCGCGCAGGCCGACCGCGATCTGATGCCGGCCCTGGTCAACATCCTCGCCTATTGCGGCGACGCCGACCGTTATCGTGAATTCAAGAAGCATTTTAAGTCCGCACGCACGCCACAGGAGGAGCAGCGCTACCTCTTCTCGCTCGCCAACTTCCAGGTGCTGGAGCTGTTGCGGCAGACCATGGAAATGACTATCGACGGCGAGGTGCGCACGCAAAACGCACCCTTCGTGATGCATTCGCTGCTCTACAACGACGTCTGCCATTACCAGGCATGGGATTTCGTCAAGGCTCACTGGGATACGATGGTCGACCGTTTCCCCGATAGCGCGCTGCCGCGGATGTGTGAGGCGGTGGTAACGCTGCTCGATCGCCAGGCCGAGGTCAGCGAATTTTTCACGGCTCATCGGGTGCGGCTGGGTGGCAAGCTTATCGACCAGCATCTGGAGCGCCTCGCAGTCGCGGTCGCCTTCCGCGATCGCGAGGGCAAGAATCTTGAGACCACGCTCAAGGGCTGAGCCGTACATGGTTTCATCGCGCTGACAGCGCGAGCGGCGCTCCGAAAGAGCCGGGGCGACGCTTTCATTTAATGCATCACTTTTAAGTTACGGCTGTGCGTAGCCTTAACGCACCATACGGGCGGCTGACGGAACCTGGTAGCCGAGCACCGGATGGGGCCGGTAGGGTTTCTCCAGCGACTCCACTTCTTCCTTGGTGAGTTTGATTCCGACCGCGTCGATGAGTTCCTTGACGTGATGGGTCTTGGTGGCGCCGACGATGGGCGCGGTCACTCCGGGCGCTTGCAGAATCCACGCGCAGGCGATTTGCGCGGGCGTAACGCCGCGATCTTTCGCGGCCTTGACGACCGCGTCGGCGACCTCGAAGTCATGTTGCTGATAGTACATGTTCTTCGCCATTGGGTCGGTCTTTTCGCGCTGGGTGGCGTTGCCGTCGCCCGGCTTGCGATTACCGGCGAGGAAGCCGCGCGCCAGCGGACTCCATGGGATCACTCCCACACCCTGGTCAACGCACAACGGGATCATCTCGCGCTCCTCCTCGCGATAGACCAGGTTGTAGTGATTCTGCATCGAGACAAACCGATGCCATCCGTTTTCGCCGGCTAGATGCAGCGCCTTGCTGAATTGCCACGCCGCCATGCTGCTGGCACCCAGGTAGCGCACCTTCCCGGCATGCACGAGCGAGTCGAGTGCTTCGAGCGTCTCCTCGATCGGAGTGGTGTAGTCCCATCGATGGATTTGGTAGAGATCGACGTAATCCATCTTGAGCCGCCGCAACGAGTTTTCACACGCCTCGATGATGTGCTTGCGGCTGAGGCCGCGGCGGTTTGGTCCGGGTCCCATCGCACCGTTGACCTTGGTCGCAAGCACAATATCGTCACGCGCGGCCATTTCGTTCAGCCAGCGTCCGGTAATCTCCTCGCTTACGCCGATCGAGTAGACGTCGGCGGTATCAAAGAAATTGACTCCTGCTTCCAGCGCGACCGCGAAATGTTCGCGCGCTTCGTTGGCCCCGACCGTCCATTGACGCCACTTGGCGTCACCGTAGCTCATACACCCCAGGCAGATGCGTGAGACAGCCATGCCCGTGTTGCCGAGCTTGGTGTATTCCATGAAGACTCTCCAGTATCAAATATTTTTCGATCGCGATAATTGACTGTCCAGAAAAGGATGCTATCCGAAAAATCACGCGGCGAGTATTTTTCCAGATGATTCCTAAGCTAATCGGGCGCGGCGCATAAATCCACCGCCATTTTGTCGCGCCTCTCGTTCCGCGCGAATACGCCGCCGTCCAATCGGCGCGCGCGATCTATTGCTCCCCCGGAAAGGCGAACCAGAGCGTCGCCAGCGGTGGCAGCGTCAAGGACAATGAACACGGAAAACCGTGGCTCGGCGCCGCCTCCGCCATCACCGCGCCGGCATTGCCGACGTTGCTGCCGCCGAACATTTCGGAATCGGAATTGAGAATTTCACGATAGAGCCCGCCGGCCGGAACGCCAACGCGATAAGCCTTGCGCGCCACCGGCGAGAAGTTGCACACGCACAGCAGATGCCGCCCGCTTTGCGGCGCGATACGCATGAAGGCGACCGCGTTGTCATCGGCGTTGTCGGCGTCGATCCATCTGAAGCCGGCCGGATCGGCGTCGGCCTGCCATAACGCCGACTC
>JBOHWJ010000497.1:0-2111 GCA_050736495.1 Binataceae bacterium (SeqCode)
GGGCAGAAAAAAGACGCAATGAGTAACGAGACGATCGGAATAATCGGGGCAGGGCAGATTGGGGCCGGGGTGGCGCAAGTGGCGGCGCAGGCCGGCGTCAAGGTGATTCTCAACGACGTCAGCGAGCAACTTTGTCTTAACGGACTGAAGGGACTCGAGCGCAATCTCGACCGAATGATCCAGCGCGGACGGTTCAAGCCCGAGGAGCGCGATCGTGTGATCCGGCGCATCGAGACGTCGGCCAGGCTGGAAGACCTGCGCGAGGCGGAATTCGTAATCGAGGCCGTGGTTGAGAATGAGGAAGCCAAAATTGGGCTGTTTCAGCGGCTCGATCAGATTTGCCCGCCGCACGTGATTTTCGCCTCGAACACGTCGTCGATTTCGATCACGCGGATGGGGGCGCGAACCAGCCGGGCGGATCGCTTTATCGGGATGCACTTCATGAATCCGGTGCCGGCGATGAAACTGGTCGAGATTATTCGCGGACTGGCGACCTCGCAGGACACCTACGAAGCGACGCGCGGGCTGGCCACCTCCAGGGAAACCTACGAGGCCACGCGTGCCCTGGCCGAACGCCTAGGCAAAAACACCATGACGGCGGAGGACTTCCCCGGCTTCATCGTCAACCGTATCCTGCTGCCGATGATCAATGAGGCCATCTACACCATGTACGAAGGCGTCGGCGGGGTGACTGACATCGACACGGCGATGAAGCTCGGGACCAACCAGCCGATGGGACCGCTTGAACTGGCCGACCTCATTGGACTCGATACCTGCCTCGCAATCATGGAGGTGATGCATCGTGTGTTCGGCGACGACAAGTACCGGGCGTGCCCGCTGCTCAAGAAATACGTGGATGCCGGCTATCTCGGACGCAAGGCCGGACGCGGCTTCTATACTTACGACGAACGCGGCAACCCGATTCCACCGGTGCGGTAGCAGGGTCTCGTACCGGCCCGGGCATGGCTAAGAGCGATTTAGAGGCGGCGCGCGCCGCACAATCGGAGGAAGGCAAATGGCGGTAAAGGCTTTCATCCTAATCGACACTTCGCCGGGCAAAGCCAGAGAAGTCGCCACCAAGCTGCGCCAGGTCGCCGGCGTTTCGGCCGCTCATGCGGTGACCGGTCCGCACGATATTATCGCCATCGCGGAGGCGACCGACGTCTCCTCATTGGGCGAATTGGTGGTGCAGAAAATTCAGAGTGTGACCGGCGTCAACCGCAGCCTGACTTCGATCGTGGCGGATTAGTGATCATGGCGGGCGGCCGTGAACGGCGCCGGCGGATGCGCGGCCAAAGGATGCGGGCGTGGTAAACTTTCGACCAGCGCCGCGGCATGGATTGAATCGCGGGGAAGATACTATCGATGGCTGAGCTACCAGTAATCAAGCGTCTGCGCAAAGAGATGGAGACGCTCAAGCGCGAATTGACCGTCGATTTGCCCAAGGAACTCGAACGGGCGCGCGCTCATGGCGACCTCTCGGAAAACGCGGAATGGGCGATGGCGAAACAGCGTCAGGAGTTTCTGCGCGCGCGGCTCTCCAACCTCGAAGCCCGTATCGCTGAACTTTCAATGATCGACCTCGACTCAATCCCGCGCGATACGGTGGGTCTCGGCAGCCGGGTCGAGTTGGAGGACCTAGACGAAGGCGGATGCGTCGAGTATGAGATCGTCGTGCCCGAGGAGGTCGACGGTACCCAGCACCGCATCTCGCTCTCCTCGCCGCTCGGGCACGCGCTTATCGGTAAGGCGGGCGACGATGATATCGAGGTGCAAACGCCGCGCGGCAAACGCGCCTACCTGGTGCGCAAGCTGGTGACGATTCACGAGATAATCGCGGCCGAGAATACCGCCAATTGAGCGCCGCCGCCGTGGCGGAATTTAGATCATTCGGAGAGCGCGCGGCGCAGCGCGGGGAAAGGCTCCGCCTGCGAGAGCGCGCGGCGGGCTTGCGCGAGCGCGTAAGGAATGTAAGCCGCGTAACCGCGCTTGCCTTCGCGTTCGAGATAAACGAAACGCCCCATGACCTTGAGTGCGTGCTGCAGCACGCACAGCCGATAGCTCTCGAAGAAATCGTTCGCGTCCATGCTCGCCGCGCCCCGCCTCAGCAA
>JBOHWJ010000498.1:0-4778 GCA_050736495.1 Binataceae bacterium (SeqCode)
CCGTCCATGTGCGCCAGACGCTCAACGACACGGCGGACTATCTGCAGAGTCTCAACGATCAGACGCTCGAGTTGATGAATGCCGGAGCGACCTTGGATACGATTCTGCATGCGGTGAAGCCGCCCGCGAATCTGGCCGAAAAGCCCTACCTGCGCGCGGTTTACGACGAGCCCGAGTTCATCGTGCGCAATATCTGGCGGCTTGAAGGCGGATGGCATGATGGCACGCCGGCGCATCTGAAGCCCGCGCCGGAAGCAGAACAGGCGCGCGAAATCGTGGTACTCGCGGGCGGCGTCGAGCAACTCGTCGCGCGCGCGGTCGATAAGATGGAGCGCCGCGAACTCGCACTCGCCTGTCATCTGATAGATTGGGCGGCGCTGGCAGCCCCCGATGACAAGCCGGTGCACGAGGTGCGAGCGAAGATTTTCGCGGCGCGGGCGCACGAGGCGGGCTCGACCATGGCGCATGGGATTTTCCGCGCCGCCGCACTCGAATCGGCGCGGAAAGCTGGCATCACTCCGCCTGATGATCCGCGCCATTTCTGACGTATTCCCATACCGGTTGCACCAGCTTCGCGACCCGGGTATCGGACGGTTCATAGCCGCAGGTCGGTTGACCATCTAACGCCAGAGCAAGCGAGGCGCGGGAGGAATTGAGATGCGCGTAGCAATCGGTGGTTATCTCGTCGCCGCAAACACTTTCGCCACTCAAAGGACGAGCCTCGAACAATTTCAGCGCGCGATGCTATCGGGCGGGGCGGTTTTGAAACTTGCCAGCGGGGATAACGCGCTCGGCGGATTCACAGCGGCGGCAAGTGAACTCAGTTGGGAAGTCTTGCCTCTGCATTTCGTTTTTCCTGGACTCGCCGGCAAACCGACCGTCGAAGCGCATGAATGGGCCAGGGAAATGTTCATCGAAACGCTGAAGCGCACCGCCCCAGTCGACGGCGTCTTCCTTCAGGTTCATGGCACTTCAGCGACCGACCGGACCGACGATTGCGAAGGTGACCTGCTCGGCGCGATACGTGCGGTGCTGGGGGAACGGACGCCGCTTATCGTTTCGCTCGACGGGCACGCCAATGTCACGCCCGTGATGATGGCTCACGCAAACATGCTGATCGGCGTAAAAACCAATCCGCATTACGACTTCGTCGAAACGGGGCGGCTTGGCGCGCGAGTGATGGCCGGGATGTTTGATGGCTCATTGTCACCGGCGAGCGCCTGGACGCAACCGGCGATGGCGCCGGCCCTGCAGAAGCTCTATATCGCGCCCGGATGGCCGATGGAGCACTTGATGCGTCTGGCGCGGAACCATGCCTCCCGGGATGATCGTATACTTGACGTCTCGCTGCTCGGCGGTTTCTTTTGCTCGGAGCGGCCCGAAACCGGCATGAGTGCGGTTGTAACCACTAACCGTGAGCCGAATCTCGCTCGCGATATCTCCGAGCGGCTGAAAGAAGCCTGCTGGGCCAAGCGCCATGCGTTTTTGACCGACATGGTTTCGGTTCAAGACGCCGTGCGCGAGGCGATTGAAAGCAAAGAAGGGCCGGTGGTGCTCGGCGATCTGGCAGACAGTGGCGGCGCCGGTACACCGGGAGATGGCACGGCCTTGCTGGCGGAGTTGATCAGACAAAATGCCAAAGGTGCGGTGATTGGTAACATCGCCGATGCGGCGGCGGTCCACGATGCGGTGCAGGCCGGCGTAGGCAAAACGGTCACGCTGACGGTCGGCGGCAAGGTCGACAGGTTCCATGGCGATCCGGTTGAAATCAACGGGCGGGTGCGCGTGATCCATGACGGCGTCTTCACCGCGTCGACCAGGTACAACGCGGGAACGGTACGGCGTGGAACTACCGCAGTGATTGATTGCGGCGGGGTCGAGGTGATTTTGACTTCGCGGCCCGTGCTGGTGTTCGAACCGAACCATTTTCGCAGCCTCGGTATCGAGCCTTCACAGCGCAAAATACTAGTATGCAAATCCGAGATGCAGCACCGGGCGGGAATGGCGGATGTCGCGCGCGGCTTTATCGATGTGGACACGCCCGGACTGGCGACTCAGAACTTGAGCAGGCTACCTTATACAAAGATTCGACGGCCGGTCTTTCCGCTCGACGAAATCTAGGGCGTGCGCCTGGATAGCGCTCGGGGGCCGAAAGCAATTGCGCGAACATGTGGCACTGATGCATGATTCGCGGCCGCCCTCCGGCCTTAGTGCGTACCGCGTGCAAGGTCTGATCCTTTCGACGAAAGCCGAAGAGGTCAGTACGACTCGCTGGCGCGGCGCCGAGCTTGACCGCCTAAATCCCGATGTCATCGCTGAGGCCAGCGACCCAGGTTTTCGCGGCTGAGCTGGACGATTTGCAGCGCAAACTCCTGTCAGCAACGAACGATGTCAGCCATGCATTCAAGTGGTGCCTTAGCGCGGTCATCGCGCCGCAACCAGCCGGATGCGCGCGCTTGCCCTCGCGCCAAAGGTGCACTGGAGGATTCTTCTCGAGAGCATTCGGGCGGTTGTGGCGGCGCGTATCGATTGGCGGGAATTTGCAAGTCCGGGGTCCCCCGCAAGTCTGGTATGTTCGACGTGGTGCTTTTCGACGAGGCCAGTCAAATAATGTTGCGCGAGCGCGCAACTCCACGGCAAACGACCACAATCAGCCGTTACCGCAACGACCGCCTTGACTAGCGAGGTCTGGCACTTTGCGGGCTTCCCGCAAATCGCTACTGGCAAACGCTACTGGATGATGCGGCGTCTCAGCAGGGTCTCGATTCTTTGCGGCGAATAGCCCAGGTTCAGCTCCAGAATCTCCGCGCTATGCTCGCCCAGGAGCGGGCCGGCGCAATCGATTTTTCCCGGCGTCCGGGAAAATTTCGTCAGCATTCCGCTTTGCGTAATACGGCCCCATTCGGAATGCGGAACCTCGATCAGTAGTTCGTTGGCCGTGACCTGTGGGTCGTCGAACAGATCGCCGAGATGATTCACCGTCGCCGCCGGAATGGCGGCCTCGCGCAGGGCCCGCAGCACATCGGCGCAATCGGCTTCGGAGAAGTATTCACCAAGCGTGGCCGCGAGGCTGCCTTCGGGGCCTTCGCGCTCGGCGTCTTCGTAGCGCATCGCGGGCGCGCCGCTCACGAGCTTGCGCAGCGCTTCCCAATGCGGAGCCGCGCGCGTGCTCAGGAAGAGCCAGTTGTCGTCACGGCATCGATAGCAACGGTGAAGTGCCGCGCGGCCACGGTATTCGACGATGCCGTTTTCGAGATCGGGACGGCCCTCGTAGAAGATGAACTCGCCTGCCTGCATCGCCATCGCCGCCTGCAGCAGCGAAGTCTCGCAGAACTGGCCGCGCCCGGTTTTTTCGCGCGCGCGCAGCGCCAGCACGCATCCGAACGCCGAGAGCGTCGCGGCGCCGTAGTCACAAATGGCGCAGGTCAGGTAAACGGGATGATCGTGTGGACCGCCCTGCGCCGCCATCACGCCCGAACGCGACTGCAGCAGCGGATCGAAGCCGGGTTGATTATATTCGGGGCCGCGATTGCCGAAGCCGTTGACCGACATATAGATGAGGCGCGGATTGCGCACCGCGAGAGTCTCGTAGTCGCATCCGAAGCGCTTCATTCGGCCGGGACGCAGGTTTTCGACTACGATATCGGCCTTGGCGGCAAGTTCATGGATGATCTCGCGGCCTTCGGGACTGGCGAGGTCGACCGAGAGTCCGCGCTTGCCCTGGTTCCAGCCGAGGAACCCGAAGCCAAAATGACGAAAGGCATCGCCTTCGAGACTCTCCACCTTGATCACGTCGGCGCCCATTTGGGCCAGGATCATCGGCCCATAGGAACCGGCGATATAGCTGCAAAAGTCGAGCACCAGCACGCCGGTAAGCGGTCCCCGTGCGGTTGCCGACGCAGAATTCGCGGCTGCCGGCGCCGCGGCTAATGAAGCCGTTGAAATAGCGTGCGCGCTATCTTGTAACCATGCTACCGCAGCGGCGGCGCCGTCGTTGGCCACGGCCGGCGCTGGTCCCACGATATCGCCCGGCGTGGAGTTGAGAAAAACCGGGACGCCTAGTTGCGTGGTCGGGCCCAAGGTGGGGTCGGCGACCTCACGCCGCATATCGAGCGCGCGCACCTGCATGTGCTCGATAAACTCCTGGCGCGTCATTACCGGCGCGGAAGGAACGTCGGCCTCGCGCAGAATGCGGAGCCATTCCCCACGTGGGCGCGTCCGGATTATCGACTCGAGGAGGTCCTTGAGGGTCTGCCAATTCTGCTTGGGAACTCCCCACGGCGCGCCCTCGAAGCGCGTGTCGGCAACGAGGTCGGGTCGTTCCAGCGCGATCGCGAATTTATTCCAAAAGGTCGAATTGCCGCAGGCGACGAACAGGTACTGGCCGTCGCGCGCCTCGAACAGGCGATAGCAGGGAATCGGGCCGAGCGGATCCTGCGAGCCGTGATAGAGCGACGTCATCTTCTCATGCCGCATGATGGCGCCGGTCTGAAGTGAGAAGGCGCCCGCCAGCAGCGACACCTCGACCGCCTGTCCTTCGCCACCGTCGCCGCGCGCGATTAATGCCGCGGTTACCGCCGTCGCGCCGAGCACGCCAGCCGAGTAGCTGGCGGCGGGAAATGTGAGCGGAACGGGATTACCGCTGCGCGACCATTGAGATCCGGCGATCGCGCCCAGGGCCGCCGCTAACTCCTCGTCGGCGTCGAGATCGGCGTCGGGTCCGTTGAGCCCGAGCGGCGGCAGATAGAGCGCGATCGCGCGCGGGTTGATGCCCCGCA
>JBOHWJ010000499.1:0-10486 GCA_050736495.1 Binataceae bacterium (SeqCode)
TCCTGTTCCGCATGCGCCATTTCGAGCAGCCGCGCGCGCAGGATTTTGAGCGCGCGCGCCTTGTTCTTATGCTGCGATTTCTCGTCACGGCAAACGATTACGATTCCGGACGGTAAATGGGTGACGCGGACGGCCGAGTCGGTGGTATTGACGCTCTGCCCGCCCGGCCCCGATGCGCGCATCACGTCGATGCGGAGATCCTTTTCTTCGTTGATATTGACCTCGACCTCGTCGGCCTCGGGCAATACCGCGACGGTCACCGCCGAAGTGTGGATTCGCCCTGACGCCTCGGTCGCCGGCACGCGCTGCACGCGATGAACCCCGCCCTCGAACTTGAGCCGGCTGTAAGCGCCGCGTCCGCTGACCAGCGCGATTACTTCTTTGAATCCGCCGAGGCCGGTAGTGCTCAGGCTGAGCGCCTCGACCTTCCAATGATGGCGTTCGGCGTAGCGCGAGTACATGCGGAACAGCTCGCTGGCGAACAGCGAGGCCTCTTCGCCGCCGGTGCCGGCGCGGATTTCGAGCAAGACGTTTTTTTCGTCGTTGGGGTCGCGCGGCAGCAGCAATTGCTTGAGCCGCTCTTCCATCACGGCTTGCCGCTTATGCATCGCCGGCAGTTCAGCCTTGGCCAGCTCGCGCAATTCGGCGTCATCGCCATCCAGCACAGCCTTGTGCCCGGCGATATCGTCGATCAATCTGCGATACTCGCGGATACAACCGACGACCTGGTCGAGTTGAGCGCGCTCCTTGGCGAGCTGGGCATATTCGCGGTTGTTGCCGATTACCGCCGAGTCGCCCAGGCGGCGCTCCAACTCAGCGAAACGTTCCTCAATTCCATTGAGCTTCTCGAGCATCTAAGCGTCAGACCGCCGGCTTCGGTGATAGGTCGATAATATAATAGTGCGACGCGATTCTCATCGAGAGGACTTGCCTTTCGCGACCGCGCCGCACGCCAATCTCCCGCACACCCGAACGGCGCATCGCGCCGCAGATGGCGGGAGTTGCTATGCTACTTCAGAATACCGTATTTGCGCTTGAAGCGCTCGACTCGTCCGGCAGTGTCGACGAGGCGCTGCTGCCCGGTGTAGAACGGGTGGCAATTCGAGCAGACTTCGACGTGAATCTCCGGCAGCGTTGAGCGCGTTTCGAAGGTGTTGCCGCACGCGCAGGTCACCACGCAGCGGTGATATTCGGGATGGATTCCAGCTTTCATCGGTAAAAGTCAGCCCGTTGGCTGTCGTACCGCTAAGCATACCATCGCCGGGCCGTTCACACAATTCGAGTTCAACTATACTTGCGGCTCCCGAAAGCATTTGTTGCCACGGTGGGAGCGGACTAGAATAACGCCGCCCCAGGCTTATGATTCTGAAGTAGGCTGAGCACAGACTTCTGGCAGTGACGAAACAACAGAGCTTTTTAGTGACGCTGGCGCTGTTGGTGACAACGGCCGGCTGCGCTGCTCCAGCCACGCAAAGCAAGTCTGACGTGATAGCGGTACCAGTCGCGCCGGCGGTTACAAACGCCAGTCAGCAGCCGCACGTGATTACCGATCTCTCCGCGCTTTCCGCGTCAAACTCGCTTGCGGAGATCCAGCGTGAAAATCGCCTGGTGACGCACGCCGCATCGCCCGCCATCACCGGTGGCGAAACCCACATTGACACCTCGCAGAGCAATATCGATCGCTTCTTCCTTTCCAACCCGCAAGGCGCGCGCTACAACGAAGACTCCCGGCCCCCGGGCGAAACTATCCTGCTCAACGGCAAGGCGCGGCAATACGCTCAGTTCGCCCGTCGCCTGCTTAACCAGACGCTGGCCGCCGTGCAAAATCTGGAGTCCGAGCGGATAGCGTCGCGTCAGATGCCGGACCATTTGCAACCGGTGGTGCTGACGGCCGTGCTGGATCCCGATGGCAAGCTCAGGGAGATAATCATCGACCAGCATTCCGGTGTCGGGGCGGTCGACAAACTGCTGATCGACGGCTGCAAAAAGGGATTGTGGTCGCGCAATCCGCCGGCGGGCGCGCTTTCCGCCGATGGCAATTACCGCTTGCGCATCGAGGCGATGATCATTAACCAGAGTTTCGACCGCGGCGGGATTTACACGTTCAATACGCGCCTGGGCCTCGGAATCATGTAGATTGGAGTCAACTTTGCCCATCTTTAGTCGCCCGGCAAAGAAGGGAGGATGACAGCGTTGAGTCTGTTTGCGGCAACCTCCGCCCGCATCCGGCGTACGGCAACGCCGCCGCGGCGCGCGGCACGCGCGGGACTTTCGATCCCGATCGTAACGGTGCTTGATCGCAACGGCCGCGTATTGGCCGATGAACAACGCGCGGTGGTGCGCTACGCCGCCCAGGAAGGCTCCGGCGCCGATATCGTGTTCGCCGCCGGCACCACCGGTGAATGGGACAAGCTCGACAATCCGCGCCGCCAACTGGTCGCGCGCATCACGGTTGAGGAATGCCGCCGCTCCTCTCGCGGCAGCCATGCCGTTGAAGCCTGGGTGGGAATCACGGCGCGCACTCGCGGCGAAACCCTCGCCAACCTCGACCACGCACTCGACATCGGCGCCGACGCCGCGGTCGTCGCGCCGCTTTCGATCAGCGACGTGCTGGAGCCGGCGGACTTCGTCATCCGCGACATCAGTGCCCTGTTCGGACGACGCGGCCGCCGTCTCCCGCTCTTCCTGCATGACAACGCCGACTTCGCCGCGCCCGGCAAGGCGCCCCATCTGCATACGCGTGACATCAAGAAGATGAGCCGCCTCGACTACGTGCGCGGGGTCACGGTCACGGCCGGCAAGATGGTGCTGGGCAACTACACCAGGGCCGCCGCGCACTTCAAACGCCGCGGCCAGTTCGGTCTCTATCCCGGCAACGCATACTTGATCTTCGACCTGTTCGCCGCGCCGGCAGGCGTGGGCGGCCGTATGCGCCACTACTGGAACCGCTATCTGACCCACAATGCCCTGCCGGACGGCATAGTCGCGAGCGCGGCCAACGTGATGCCGCGCGAATGGCAGCGCGCATGGCAGGTGTGCCGTGCGAGCGAGACGCCGCTGATGGAACGCTACGGTCTCATCATGAATGACTTCCGCACCGCCTGCGACTTCAGCCGCGCGGGCAAACCTCACCGCCCGACCGTTGCATGCCTCAAGGCGGCGTTGAGCGATATGGGCGTATGCACGAGCGATGCGGTCGCATCCGGTACTGCGCCATTGCAGGAGACCGAACGGCGTGAGTTTCTGCGCCGTTTCAAGGATATCCGCCGCCGTGCCGCCGCAACTCTCGAGCCGGAATGGCTCAGTGAATGGTCAACGCGGCCGGCGCTCTGGCGGGCACGCCGGGATGGCTGAAGCAAAGCTCGACGTCGTCGGTTGCGGCAGCATGGTGGTGGACCTGTTCCGCCGCACACCGCGCATCATTCGCTCGGACGAAAAAATTCTGCTCGACGGCAATGGCGCCGCCAGCGCACGGGAACAGATAGCGGTCGGCGGCGTCGTCCTCAATCATCTCGGATGGGCGCGGGTGCTCGGGCTGGAAACGGGCATCTTCGGCAAGATGGGCGATGACCGCTATGGCGAAATCCTGCGCAACGGCATGAACGCGCTCGGCATCCGCCATCATCTGACGCTCGACGGCAGCGCCAGCTCCTTCGCGACCATATTTATCGACGGCGCCGGCAACCGCGCCGCCTATATGACGCGCGGCGCGACCGCCGAACTCAGGCCCGCGGAGATTCGCCGCCGTCACGCCGGCTTTATCCGCCGCGCCCATCTGGTTTCAACCGAGATTTCACAGCTTCCGCTCGCCACCGTTGTCGCCCTGTTGCAGCTCGCCCGCGCCCATGCGATCCCGACCGTACTCGACGTTGATGTATCGCCGATGGATGCCTGCGCGACGCTTGGGACGCGCGCTGAACTGGAGCGCGCGCTCAAGCTCGCGACGATTCTCAAGCCCGCCAAGGCGGCCGCGCGTGAACTCGCCGCCGGATGCCGCGATACTCTAAAAATGGCCGAGACCATTCGCGCGAATTACGGCAGCCGCGCGGTGATCATCACCGAGGGCGAGCGCGGCTGCGCCATCGTGGCACGCGACGCCGCCCTGCGGATGCCGGCCTTCAAAGTCAAGCAAATCGATTCGACCGGCGCTGGAGACGCGTTTCTGGGAGCGATACTGGCGGGCCTTCGATGGGGTCTCAAATGGGAAGAAATCGGACGTCTCGGCAACGCCGCGGGCGCGGTATGCGTGACGCGGATGGGCGCCTTTCCCACGGGCTTCGAACTGGCCGATAAAATCCGCGAGCTCTACGGTGGCGCGCTGCCGCCAGCGGGGGCGCCGCGCGCACATGCGGGCAATGGCGCCGGCGTGCTGGACCCGGTGGCCGAAGTCGAACGCTTCTTCGACCTGTGCCTGGACGAGATGGCCGCGCTGCGGCGCACGCTCGACTTGAGCGCGATTTCCCGCGCGGTCGGGATGATTCGTACAGCCGAGGATCGTGGCGGCCGCGTCCACGTCACCGGTGTGGGCAAGCCCGAACACGTCGCGCGATACGCCGCGAGCCTGTTCTGCTCGGTCGGCACGATGGCGACTTTTCTGCACGCGACGGAAACGCTCCACGGGAGCCTCGGCCAGATTCACCCCAGCGATATCGTCATCGCCATCTCGAACAGCGGCAGCACGGTCGAGTTGTGCGCGACCGCGCAGGCTATCAAGGAACACGGCGCGCAGCTAATCGCCGTCACCGGCAAGGAGACCTCCGAACTGGCGCGGCTCGCCACCCTAGTGCTGCGCGCGCCGGTCGCGCAGGAGGGCGGCGTGCTCGGCTTGGCGCCGCGGATGAGCGTGATCGCGCAAGTGCTTGTACTGGCGGCGCTGTCGGTCGCGCTGGAGGCGGCTCACGGCTTGACCTTGGAGGAGTACAGCCGCTGGCATCGCGCCGGTTCTCTGGGCGAGGCGGCGCGCCGTCTCGTGGCGAAGTCGGGCGTGCCGTCAACGGCTAAAGCGCCGCCCGCGCCGCCGGAAGCATCGCCGAAGCGGGCGCGGCCGCCTTCAATGGCGGTGGGCCGACGGCACAAAAATCCGCATCTGAACGGCCATTAGCACGCCGAGCGACGCGGTCGGAAGTGCACCGCGAATCCGCGCGATCAGTGCCCGCTGAACTTGGGCGTGCGCTTTTGCTGAAAGGCGGAAATCCCCTCGCGATAGTCGCCGGTGCGTCCTGCCGCACCCTGCGCCCGCGCTTCCTGGTTGAGCACTTCACTCAATCCGAGATGTTCTTCACCGATACGATGCACCAGCCGCTTTGATTCCATGAAGGCGGCGGTGGGCCCCTTGGCGGTCTGGGCCACGACCTTGCGCGTCTCCTCCAGCAAGGCATCGCGCGGGAAAGCGCGGTTGACCAGTCCGAATTGCGCCGCCTCGATGCCGCTAATCAGCCGCCCGGTGTAAATGAGTTCGAGCGCGCGATGCGATCCAATACGTGCGACGAAAAACTTGTGGCCGCCCGAGTCGAGCACGGCACCGATACGGGCAAAGGGCGAACCCAGCCTCGCATCTTCGGCGACATAGACAACGTCGCATGCGAGCGCGAGGCCGAGTCCGACACCGAGACAAGGCCCATGCACCGCCGCAAAGGCCGGCGCCGGAAATTCCGCCATTTGCACTATAAGTGGATTGAAAACCTGTTGCAGAATACTCTCGGCGTCTTCGTTGCCGGGTTCGGCTTCCGCAAGATCGCGTCCGGCGCAAAAGCCCGGACCCTCGCCGCGAACCAGCAGCGCGCGCACATCCGCTTCAGCCGCTTCGCGCAGGCGATCGCGCAGTTCGCGCACCGTTTCGGTGTCGAGCGCGTTCATCTTATCGGGCCGGTTAAGCGCAATCTCGCCGATACCGTCATTAACCGTGAGATTGATCTTCATCACCAAAGCCTCCCCGCGGCATGGCAATCAAAATACCGGAATAATGTCGGCACCGGTGATATCGCCCACCTCGACGCCCTCGATATCCAACTCCGGAATCGCCGGGAACTCGATGTGCCAGCGTTCGAGCAGCTTGCGCACGCGCGCGATGGCGACGCGCCAATTTTCCTCCTGCTCCTTGGTCGTCAGCAGTCCCAGCCCGGCATTGCGCGCGATATCCAGCAGCACACGATGGTTCTGCAGGAAATAGTCGGGCAAATCCCAGAACTGTTTCTCCGGCGGCTCCCACAACACCATCGACAGAAACACGAAGCCCGCGCGCAACTGCTTGGTGACGAAGGCGCGGTACTCGTCGTTAAGGCCCGGCCACTCTTTCTCGAGCAAAGTGATGCAGATCTGCAAATGGCGCGATTCGTCACGGCCGATGCTGCGGAAGATCTGCTCGAAGACCGGATGGCGGGTCGCCCGCGCCATGCCATGGAACAAACTCGAAGATGCCACCTCGCCCAACATGAAGGAGGTGAACAGCACCGCGAGCGGATAGCGTCCGAGCGCGCGGTTGAACCCGGACCAATAGCGGCCGCCATTATGGTAAAGCCAGCGGATATTGTTAACCGCGGCTTTTTCGAGCGCGGTAGTCGCCGGAAAGTCGAGCGGCCCGCCTGGAACCAGCCGCTGCATCGCGCGCTGACAGCATTCCTCGTGATTGGTCTCGTCGCGCGTGATCGAGAAGAAGCATTTGCGCACCGGGTCTTCCTCGTGCGTCTCGAACGCGTGAATCATCGCACGCCCGAATACCGCCGGCCCCGAAGCGTCAAAATTCGCCAGTAGCGCCCACCAATACATCATCGCGACGCGCTCTTCGGCGCTGAACACACTCACGTCGAGCTGGTCCCACGGGATGTCGGCGGGATTGAAACCCTCGCGCTTAGCGCGCTCATAGATTTCCGCGAGTCGCGGGGTCTCGAGCCGCCATTCAATCGGAAAGATATTGGGCTGCTCGACGACGGGCGCCTCGACCAGGCGTTCGGACGGCGCCAGCTTGTCGAGGGCGTAGTCGAAGTTTATGGGCTGAGCCTTGATGGCTTTAACCGCTGCGCTCATGATTTACCCCGCGTTAGCTGGACGACCCCAGCGTCTAAATCAACCGACTGTTCGGTCGATTCTTCAGCATAGACCAAGCCGCCCTGAAATGTCAAGGCGCCGCTGCGAGCGGCGCACTCCCATCCCGACTCGGCGAACATGCCGCGAACGCATCCTAGCCGAGACCCTCGAAGGCGATTCTGATGGCGGCCTCGGCGATATCGGCAGCGTCCAGGCCGCCGCCCGGCCGATACCATTCGGTAATCGAGTTCAGCATACCGAATAGCATGCGGGTTGCCAGCCGCGCGTCAAGGTCGCGGCGCATCTCGCCCGCCGCTTGCGCCTCAGCGAGGATTTGTGCGACCAGGTGATCGAATTCGCGCCGGCGTTTGAGCATCTCGCGCTCGGTGCGGGTATTGCCGCGCACACGCAGCAACAGCGCGACCTCCGGCAATTTCGCGATGGTTATCTCAACCGTGCGCCGCATCACGTACTTGAGGCGGCCGATCATCGGACCCTCGCGCCCACCCGGTTCTTCCAGCACCGCGAACAACGCGTCAAACGCGCGGCCGACGCCGCGAGCGAGCAGGTCCTCTTTGCCCGCGACATGATAGTAGATGCTCGACTTGGTGATGCCGGCCGCCTCGGCAACCTGCTCCAACGACGCACCGTCGTAGCCACGCCGCAGAAAAACCTGCACGGCGACATCGACAATCGAGTCGATGTTGTAAGGCTTGCGTTGTTTGGCTGATGGACGGCCCACGTCGCCTCCTGCGCTTGTATTCGCGCCGCGAAGCTGTCGGTATTCGTGAAGAGGCCGCGAAACCCGACGCGCACGAGGTCCAATGCCCGTTAACGCATCGGCCCGGTAGCGGAATATGATTTAACGTGACGCGCGGGCCGACGCCAATCATCGCGCGGACTTGCCTCGGACCGCATTCGCCCGGAGGGCTCACGATGAAGTACGGAATTGCGATTCGCAACATGGGGCCGCAATCGACGCGTGTGACGATTCGCGCCTGTGCCCGCACCGCCGAACAACTGGGCTTCGACGCGCTGTTCGTCTCCGATCACCTGTGCATCCCACCCGATGAGACCGAAGGCTCGGGCGGCCGCTATCTCGACGTGCTGGCCACGCTGGCCTACTTGGCTGGCGCGACCGAGCGCATACGGCTGGGTGTGTCGGTGCTGGTGCTGCCCTACCGGCCGGCTGTACTGACCGCAAAGCAGGTCGCCACCATCCAGGAACTTTCCGGCGATCGCATGATCCTTGGCGTCGGCATCGGCTGGATGAAGGCCGAATTCGCGGCGCTCGGCATCGATAAGCGCATGCGCGGACGCCTCAGCGACGAAACCCTGCGCGTGCTCCGCCATCTGTTCACGCATGAGGCCGAGGGTTTTAGCGGCGACCTGGTCAAATTCCCGCCATTTGTCTTTCTGCCGCGCCCGCAATGCCCGCCGATATGGGTCGGCGGTAACGGCGACAAAGCCGTCGAGCGCGCGCTCGAATTCGGCGACGGGTGGCATCCGATGTTACCGGCCGAAAAGCTCGCGCCAGCGCTCAAGGCATTGCGCGAACGGGCGCAAGCCAAGGGACGGCGCGAACTGGAGGTTATCGTGCGGCGCCATCTCAAGTTCAACGACCTCGGCGCGGCCAAGGCGCGGCTCGAAGCCGAACGATCGGCTGGCGCGACGTATTTCATTCTCGATTTGGGGCGCTATCCGTCCGAGCACGAATTTACCGCGGAGGCCGAAACGTTCATGTCACACGTCGCGCCATAGCGGCGTACTGAACTGCGCTATGCGCATTTGCGGCCGGGTCCAGCGGGGCTGGAGCGTGTGTTTCGGCGAAGCCGAAGCTCTTGCTCTATTGCTGTCCGCACAGCACCTGTTCGATGACTTCCAGCAGTTTCGTTATTGAGAGCGGCTTGCGTACGTATCCGGCGGCGTTAAGTTCCGTCATATCGCGGCTGCTCGCTTTCACACCCGAGATCGCGATGATGGGAATCCTGGCAAGGTCGGGATCTTTCTTCTGCTCTTCACGAAATTGCCGGCCGTCCATCTTTGGCATCATCAGATCGAGCAGAATGAGGCTGGGCAAGGTTGCACACGAATTGTGCCGCGATGCGCCTCAACGATCTGTCGGGTTATATAAAGTCCGAGGCCAAGCCCTCCATATTGTTGCGTTGACGCGGAGCGCTGGAAGCGTTCGAAGATTCGCTGCACTTTGCAGCCGCGTTCTGAGTACGCCGGCTGGAGCTCCGCCGACAACGCCCATCAGGCGTTCGACGTGCAGCGCCAGCGCGCCGAGCGGCGTGCGTAGTTCATGCGAGGCGATCGACATGAACTCTTCGCGCATTCTTGCCGCCGTCCGCGCCTCGGCGTAAAGGCGCGCATTGTCGATCGTATGGGCCGCGCGGCGGGCCAGTTCCTCGGCGAAGGCGAAGTCAGACGGGCCATAGCGCCGGCTGGGAGAAGTGGCGGACAGATTTATCGCGCCCAACAGACGGCCGCGCGCCCGAATTGGAACGGAGATGAGTGAATGCGCGGCGGCGGGATAATGCCGCATCGTTTCACCAGCGGCCAGATTGGTAATAAGCGCCGGGCGTCCCCTGAACACCGCATTGGCGGGCTCATTGAGTTCGGCTCGAATCACACAGCTCTCGTGCGCGGGAACCACTGGTGTAGAGCCGCAACACGTATTGCTGGACGCGTGCAATGGTTCGCGGCTTGGGCGTACGCATGCGCTTGACCATCGTTATGCTACCCGATCTTTGGCGTGGCCAAGTCCGAACCCACGAGCACCCGGTCAACTCTGGAGAGGTCACCGAGAATCCGCCGCATCGGGGGCGGAAAATTCCGCACCAGGGTCGGGATGGCGATAATGTTGTCGGCGCGCGCGATTCGGTTCCTTAACAAGGTCAACGACCTCGACCCGGTAGCGCGCCGCTGAAGTCAAACTCGAATCGGGTCAACCACCACGATCGATGGTTTGAATTCGCTGATCTCCCTGTGCATCGTTACCAGATGCATTTCGAGGCCGTAGAAGAACGCGCGATTCGCGACGATCCTGAGGAGTCCCTTGTTGAGCGCGGGCTGCAGGTCGATACCCACGGAACCGCCGCACGCTGGATGTAGGGCAATCGGCTTATCTATTTCGATACGGCGCGTCCATCCGGCCTTACCCCGCGCGCCCGAATCAAGGCCCGAGCTTACTTCAGATTGCGCCCGGGTTCGACCGTGAATTCGCGCCACGGCCGTATGCTCCTTGGCTTGACCGCCAGGACCGCGCATGAGAACAAAGGCATAACGGGACGAAGAGGCGGCATACCGGTCTCGGGTGCGCAAAGGAAATCGCGTGAAATTCGGAATCCTGCAATTCTTCAGTTGGCCCGAACGGCGAGTGGCGTTGCCGGCCGTGTACGAGCGGGCGCTGCAGCGGATCCAGATCATGGATCAGTCGGGTTACGACGCGGTGTGGCTC
>JBOHWJ010000500.1:0-5894 GCA_050736495.1 Binataceae bacterium (SeqCode)
GTCCAGCAGTTACATGTTCATTTTCCTGACAGGGCGCACCTCGATAGTTCCGGTGCGTGCGCCTGGAATCCGCGCCGCGATTGAAATCGCCTCGTCAAGTTCGTTGGCCTCGACCAGGTAGTAGCCACCGAGTTGTTCCTTGGTTTCGGCGAAGGGGCCGTCGGTGGCGTGGGTTTTGCCCTCACGTACCCTCACCGTCGTGGCGGTGGTGCTCGGTTCGAGCGGGTCGCCGGCTTTGAATTTGCCCGACTTCACGATGTCCTGGGTGAAAGTCATGTATTCCTGCATGAGTTGGCCCTGCTCGGCCGAACTGAGCTTGCGTCCCTCGGCGTCGTAAATCAAAAGCATGTATTGCATCGCGTTGCTCCTGGATAAATTTGGGTGCGTTCGACTTCCTGTCATATAGTCGAATGGCATGCTTGTGGATCGACATCGACGCGAGAAACTTTCCCGCCGCCAGATGGCCGTTTACTCCGTGCCGCAAAACCGGCCCATCGCTATTTCACCGCCACCATCGGCGGGCTACTTTCAAGGGACATGGATGAACCTGTCGTAAGTGTCGTTGGGGCCGGATTGGCCGGGAGCGAAGCCGCCTGGCAACTTGCGCGCCGGGGTGTGCGCGTGCGGCTGTTCGAGATGCGCCCGGTGCGCATGACCGAGGCCCATCAGACGGCGCTTTTTGCCGAGCTGGTATGCTCGAACTCGCTGCGCAGCGCTTCGCTCGAAACGGCGGTCGGTGTGCTCAAAGAGGAAATGCGCCGTATGGGATCGCTGGTAATGGTGGCGGCCGGCCGCGCGAGCGTCCCCGCCGGCGCCGCATTGGCAGTCGACCGTGACAGCTTCGCCGGCGCCATTACGGCAGTGCTGGAAGATCACCCGATGGTCGAGGTGGTGCGCGCCGAGGTCACTGCGATTCCGGCCGGCCCTACGATTGTCGCCAGCGGCCCGCTCACCAGCGCCGCGCTGGGCGCGGAACTTAACCGCCTCATCGGCGAGCGTCATCTATATTTCTATGACGCGATCGCGCCGATCGTGACGGCCGAGTCGATCGACATGAGCATCGCCTTTCGCGCCTCGCGTTATGGCAAGGGCGGCGACGACTACATCAATTGCCCGCTCGATGAAGCCGAGTACGATGCCTTCGTCAGCGCCGTGATGGCAGCCGATAAGGTCGAGCTTCATCCGTTCGAGAAGCCGGTTTACTTCGAGGGCTGTATGCCGATCGAGGAAATGGCGCGGCGCGGGCAACAGACGCTTGCTTTTGGCCCGATGCGCCCGGTCGGGCTTAGCGATCCGCGCAGTGGCCGCCGTCCATGCGCTGTCGTTCAGTTACGCCAGGACGATAGCGAAGGGCGTCTCTACAACATGGTCGGCTTCCAGACCAAGATGACCTACTCCGAGCAGCGCCGTGTGCTGCGCATGATTCCGGGACTGCAAAACGCCGAATTCGTCCGCTTGGGCTCACTCCATCGCAACACCTTCGTCGATTCGCCGCGCCTTTTGCTGCCAACGCTCCAGTTGCGTGCGCGCGAGGGTCTTTTCCTGGCTGGCCAGATGATCGGCGTCGAGGGTTACGTAGAATCCGCCGCCGCCGGGATGTTGGCGGCGATCAACGCCGCGCGGATGGTCCGCGGCGAAGCTCCGGTGGTGCCGCCGCATGAAACCGCGCTGGGTTCGCTGGTCGCCTATGTCACCGACGCGACGCGCCAGAACTTCCAGCCAATGAATGCCAACTACGGCCTGATGCCCGACTTGAAAAGCCGCGCGCGCGGGCGTCAGAAGAAAATCGAGATGGGCGAGCGGGCGCTTGCGGCGTTTGGTGGGTGGATTGCGCGCGAGGGGCTCGAACCACAAGGCGACGCGCGGCCGCAGGATTTCGCTGGGAGCAACTGAGGCCCGGAACCGGAACTAAATTCTCATGAGAATCGCCGCGCTTGACGTTGGAAGCAATACCGTACTGATGCTCGTTGCCGAATGTAGCGACGGCAAGGTCAACCCGCTCGCGGAATTGTCACGTATCACCCGGCTCGGCCGCGGCGTCGACGCCAACGGCGCGCTCGATCCCGCCGCGGCGGCGCGCACGCTTGATGCAATCGTCGAATTCGCGAAAAAGGCGCGGGAGCTCGGCGCCGAAAAGTTTCTTGCCGCCGCCACCGCCGCGCTGCGTGACGCCAGCGACGGCGCCGGCTTTATCGCGCAGGTCAAGCGGCGCGCCGGCGTCGACCTCGAGATCATTTCCGGTGAGACCGAGGCCCGGCTTTCCTATCTAGCCGTTCTCAAGGGACTTGGCCTCGACCCGGCCGACAAGCTGCTGATCGTCGATATCGGCGGCGGCTCGACCGAGCTCATCCGTTGCGAGCCGGGCCGCAAAATCGACGCGCTCAGCCTCCAGCTTGGTTCGGTGCGGCTGACCGAAAGGATCGTGCATCATGACCCGCCAAGCCCGCGCGAAGCTGCCGACCTGCGCCTGGCGGTGGACGGCACTCTGCAATCGCTCAATTGGGAGTTTCGGCCCGACGCGATGGTTGGTATCGCTGGTACTGTGACGACCGTGTGCGCGGTCGCGCTCGGCCTCGAGGCCTACGATTCCAAGATCGTTCATGGCCATCATCTGGCGAATTCGGAAGTCTTGCGGGTGATCGGGATGTTCGGCGCTGTACCGCTCGCCGAACGCAAAAAAATCCCGCCATTGGAGGAGGGCCGCGCGGACGTGATTTTCGCTGGCGCCGCCATCCTGGAGCGCATGATGGCGCATTTCGAGGTCCAAGAGGTTATCGTCAGCGACCAGGGCGTGCGCTGGGGGCTGGTCTGGCGCGAACTCGATAAATCCTGACAGTTTCCGCTTTTACTCTTGCGGCGGCGATTACAGAATGGTGTGGACGCGCTGCCACGGCTGCTCGATTTGTGTGGGAATGAGGAAAAGAATACGCAGGTGCTATTCAAGACCTGAGCGCGAAGCCTCGCTGGTTTGAAGATCGCGACCGTTTGTCCGCCTCACGCCCGCTAACGTCATGAGGGGAGAAGCCGACGATGACCAAGGCGGAGTTGATCGAAGCGGTCGCCCGCGCGACCGACCAACCGAAGAATCTGATCGCGCTCACATTGGATCTGACCTTCGAACAAATCGCCCGCGCGATCCGTCGCGACAAGCGCTTTTGGGTACCCGGCTTTGGTACGTTCTCCGTGCGCCGGCGCAGGGCGCGCCCCGGCTTCAATCCCCGCACCAACGCCGCGATGACGATTCCGGCTGCGCGCACCGTCGGTTTCCGTCCCGCGCCCAAGCTCAAGAAGGGCCTCTGACAGCTCCTGTCCTCGCGCGGTTAGAGCTATCTCGCGCGGCGAATCCTGCGGGCTTGCTGTTCCCCGGATCATCGGCGCGTCGTGAGATCTATGTCTTGGGGAGCGCCGAATCTCCAATCGAAGCTATGTCCGCGCGCCTGAATCGATACTTCGTAGCGGTGTCCGCGCCGCAGTGGCTCTCGCGGAATTAAAACCACCGCGCCGTAATCGTCGAGGATATTGCGTGCATGGTGCTCTACCGCGCGATCCGGATTTCGATAAGTTGCTCCGTCGAAGGCGCACGCCGCCAATTTGTGATGCTCAGTCTGATCCTCGAGCGAATAGTCTTCCAATCCGGCGGCGCGATGCCCGCCGAGTTGGAGCGTGATGGGCAGTCCAACCGGCAAAGCGTAGCCGGAACAGCCGGCGAGCGGATTAGGCCATTCGTTGATCATCATCTCTCCGGCCATGTTCGCGCCGTTGGGTGGAAACTCGACCGCGGTCGCGGTGTCCAAGCTTGCACGTCCCCGAAACGCGAGCGCTGACGCGCGTCGTGGCGCTCGCCCATAACTTCCGTAGCCCGCCACTTCCGCCCACGGCGCCAGCAGCGACAGCCGGTGAAACGGCACTGTTATCCAGCCATCGATATCAGCCGCCGGATCCTTCGTGCCCCAGGAAACGTCCGCCGCCTGACGTACTCCGCGCGTGAGCGGGCCACCCGCGGCGCCGAGGGCGCCCTCTTTAGTGTACCAGGGACTGTGCGGGTTTTCGCGATGCGCGGCGCCGCCGATGGTCGCGGCGTAAATGCGAAACTGTCGCTCGTCGGTGGGGCCTTGTTCGATCAGATAGATGGCGTGTTGCTGGCTTTCATAGATCAGTTCGGAATTGGCGCCAACCGGTTTGAGTCCCGCCATTTGACGCCACTTGTTCAAATCGTCGAGCCAGGGCGGCGGCGGTTCCACGTCAGCGATAAGTTCCGAACTTTCCGATGGCTCCACGGTCGGCGTAACAATGCGCCGTTCGGCATTCGAGGCCGTCGCCGATTTCCATACCGGCAATCCGGGTAATCCAATCGAATTCAAGTTACCTTGGGAATTGGTGGTCCACTCGATGCACCCGGTGGCCAACGAGACAAACATGAGCAGCAAAATACACTTGAGAAGTCTCATAGATATTTCAGATCCGGCAGTTTCACTCTATAGCGGCCTTTCTAGCAAGGAATATCGATGGCGGGAAAAAACCGATGCCGCTACGGGGACGTGAGCCTCCTCAAGCTTGAGAGATGACGAATGAGGCGTATTGTTCGCGCGCGCGCGAGGGCCTAATCTAGGCGCGCCGCGTGAAGAACCATTACAACGCCGCCGCCTCGCCGCGGTGGACTCGCACCCTCACATTCGTGATTGTCGCCGTCGCGCTGGCGGTTGGCGCATGGCTGCGCTTTGCCAACCTCGCCGCCCGTGACATGTCGGCCGACGAGGGTGCGTCATGGGCGGCGGCGGCGGCGCCGTCGGTCGGCGAAGTACTGCTGCGGCATTCGCGGCTGAACCCCGCGACGCTTGGCCTCGACGACGCGGCACTGCATGGGTGGATGCGCGAATTCGGCGACGGGCTCGCTGAGATGCGTGCACTGTCGGCGAGTGCCGGCACGCTCGCTATCCTGTTGGTGTTCGCGGTGACCCGCGAATTGCTTCAACTCGACGGCGCCGGCGCGCTCGCCGCTGGCACCCAAGACGCGGACGCGACTAACGGCAAAATTGGCGACGATAATTTCGTGCGCGCCGAATATGACCTTGTGGCCGCCGTCGCGGCGCTGGTCTTTGCGGTCAACCTTGTCACCATCAAGTATTCACGCGAGGCGCGGATGTATCCGCTGCTGTTGCTCGCACTCCTGGTGCAGTTCACCTGTTTCGTGCGGGCGACGCGACGTGGCGGTCTTGCGAACTACGCTGGCGCCGCAATCTTCACCGCGATCGCGATCGCGCTTCATCCCTGCGCCCTGTTCGCATTCACGGTCGAAGGGCTGTGGATTCTCCATCTGCTTTGGCGCGCGCGATTTAAGTTCGGCACGATCGAAGTGCGCCGCCCCTTGAGGCTGATTGCGGCATTGGCGGCGGGCGTCGCGCTGTTGGCGCCGACGCTACCGCGGATGTTACGTGCGGGCACGGATGCGGCGTCGCATGGCGTTTTCACCTGGATCAGCCGGCCGGCATGGTGGGAGCTATTCGCGTTATTCAACAAGGCGACCGGCACTTTCGCCTTCCCGGTGATGGCGGCGCTGGCGATTTGGGGCGTGGTCTCGGCGTGGCGCCGAGCGCGCGCGGGCGTGAGCTTCCTGTTGCTGTGGATGTGGGCGCCGCCGTTAATCGTAATGATCCTGTCGTACGTGTTGCGGCCGGCGTTTGTCGAGCGCTATCTGCTGTCGTCCTTCGTCCCGTTCTTTATCCTGGTCGCAATCGGAGTATGGGAACTGCCGCGCCTGCGCGGCCTTTCGCGAGACCGCGAATTGTCGCACTCCGGGCAGCCGGCGCGGCATCGCGCAATCGCGGCGCCGGTGGAGCAATTCCGCGATCGGCCGGCGTGGACGCCGGCAGCCGCACGCGTGGCGGCGTTAGTGC
>JBOHWJ010000501.1:0-8829 GCA_050736495.1 Binataceae bacterium (SeqCode)
GAATGGCTCCCTTCATCAATGACATGAGCGCGACGACAGCGCATGAAGACTACCCGCAAGCTTGTCACACTGCCAAACCAGGCAATCCATGCCCGCTCGCATCGCGCGTCGTGCTATTCGGGCAACAAGCCATCGCCATCCAAGTTTGACGTGGGCTGCGAGGTGCGCGAATTCAGACGTGCACCTAAAAAGCGGAGGCCGGATACGAATCGCGGACCGCATCGAAAAGTGCCGGCCCGCGTAATTCGTTATTTATCGATTGTAGTCGTCGCGTCTGACTTGACACGCGAGGTATAAGCGATCGACTCGTCGATAGGTTATGGAACGAGCGGAAACATTTTTGAACCCTCCGACAGAACTGCTCAATAACAGTGCAACCGCGATGCCGCCGGTGGAATGAGAGGATTTGCGCAACTGCGCATGTGTCCGCCGCATTGCGCGACAGACATCAGCATCCTGTCATGCTAATTTGCGAAAGCATCCGCAAAATGCGACGCGAGACTCGTGCTCAGCGCTGGCCGCGCCAATCCCGCTTCGCGACCTCGCGCCAGCGCGCGCGAACAGCCTCGTAATCTGCCGCAGGCAAGGCACCGGCCGCGGCCAACGCCGCATTTTCCTGCCATCGCGCAGGCTTGGTCGTACCGATGATCGCGGTATGCACGCCCGGCACGCTGAGCGTAAAGCGCAGCGCGGCGGCAACGGCCGCAGGCGCGCCGGCGCGCAGAAAATCGTAGTCGAGCGTGCGCAGCCGCTCCCAATAAGTCCACACGTAAGAGTCCGAGGGACGCCGTCGCCCACTCATCCATACCGCATTGGCGATTGGCCGCTTCGCGATCACACCGATGTCGCGCTCGCGCGCGGCCGGCATGACACGATCGATCGCCTCCTGGTCGGCGATATTGATGGAGATCTGCAAAGCGTCGAACGCGCCCGACTCGACCGCGTACAATGCCGCGCCCCCATCACCGCTGTAACCGATGAAGCGGGTCTTGCCGGCCTCGCGCGCGCGTATCAGCGCTTCGACCGCCTCACCGCGCCTCAGGGTCTCCTCTTCGCAGCTATGTAGCTCGACCAGGTCGAGATAGTCGGTGCGCAGGCGCTTCAAGCTCCGCTCAATACTCCTTTGGATGAGCGCGGGACTGAAATCCGCCAGATTGAGCCCGCTCCACGCGTGACCGCACTTGGTAAAGATGTAGTAATCCTTACGCCGGTTGCCGGCGGCGCGGCCGATCAGTTCTTCGCTGTTTTCATAGCAAGCCGCCGTGTCGATTACGTTGAGGCCGGAGTCGAGCGCGCCCTGCAGCAGCGTTTCGACCGTGCGCGGCGATACGTGCTGTTCGCCAATCTCCGAGGCGCCGAAGCCAAGCACGCTCAGTTCCATCCCAGTGCGGCCGAAGCACCTCTTTTCGATCGGTGCGTCGAGTTTGAGCGGCGCGGAGCGCCTGCGCGCGAACAGCCGTTTCACATCCATGGCTTCCAGCTAATCGTATCCGCGCACTCGCA
Source organism: Binataceae bacterium (SeqCode) (assembly GCA_050736495.1). Lineage (GTDB taxonomy): Bacteria > Desulfobacterota > Binatia > Binatales > Binataceae > JBOHWJ01. The sequence goes on from JBOHWJ010000501.1 coordinate 1,504, forward strand.
CGCAACGTGCGGCGTGCTATGTCTCCGTGGCATCACATCATGCTGCTCGAACGCGTGGCAACCGATCATGGGCGACCTGTGAGGGCTTGGGGTTGTGCCGCCGGATGCGCCATGCTCTACGCGTCCGGGCCGCTGAAGACCCGGTCGCGCGACGCGGGGGTTCCGCAATGACAGAGGAGCAGCGCCGGGCATGGTCGATCGTCGCCTGCATGTTCGTCACGGTCGGTGTCATCTGGGGCCTTGGCTATGACATCGTCGGCGTCTTCTACCATTCATTCTTTCTTGAATTTGGCTGGAGTCATGAGAAATTCTCGCTGCTCTCGACCGCCTTCTCGATCTCATTCCTGATTGGCGGGCTTATCGTTGGCTGGACGCTGGATCGCGTCGGCGCGCAATTCGTGATCGCCTTCGGCGCTCTCGCCGTAATTGCCGGGCTGATTACCGCCAGCCGCGCACATGCGTTTGAGACCCTGATGGTCGCCTACTCTCTCATCGGCCTCGGCAATGCGGCGGCGAGCATAATGCCGGCCTCACTGCTCATCAACAACTGGTTCAGTGCGCGGCGCGGTCTCGCCATGGGCGTGTCATTATGCGGCCTCCCGGTGGGCGAAATGACGATGGCATGGACCGCCAGTTACATGATCAGCACGTACGGCTGGCGCGACGCCTATCTACTCCTCGCGGCCTTGGTGCTGATCTTTGTCATCCCGCTCAACCTCGCCGCCGTGCGCACCCGCCCGGGCAGCGCGGGACCGAGACCAAGCGTTGCGGCGGCGGCACGCTTGCTGCCCGGTCTCGAATTAGGCCCGGCAATGCGCACGCGCGCATTCTGGATGCTCGCGGTGATGTTTCTCTTTTACGCCATGTCGGTCAGCGTCGCACTGGTGCATGAGGTTATTTTCCTCGAGCAGGGGATTGGCTATGCGCCGGCTACGGCCGGGAAGATATGGGGACTGTTGCTCGGCTCAACCATCTTCACGCGCGCCGTGATGGGATACCTTGCCGACCGCATCGGCAACCGCAGGGCGGCGGCGCTGAGTTTCATCGTTTACGCGATCGGGATGCTGGCCTCGGCCGGTTCGCGCAACTTCATCCTGTTCATCATCTTCGGCCTCTGCTTCGCGTTCACCATGGGCGCAAACGCCGTCATTCTGCCGGTGCTGCTGTCGGAGATGCTTGGCCTGAAACGCTATGGCACTATACTGGGGTTAATGAACGCCTGTGCCGGTATCGGACTCGCCATCGGCCCGGTCGTCGCCGGCAGAATCGTCGATGTCACGCACAGCTATACGCTGGCATTCGAGTTCGCCGCCGTGATCGCGATCGGCGGAGCGATGGCGACGGCCGCATGTGCCAAGCCCGCGGTGGAAATGCGGAGCGCGTCACTGGCCGCCGCCAGCCAGCAGGCTGATTGAACGCTGGTACTCTACTGAGGAAACGGGAAATCAGGAAACCACTACCGCCCATTCTCAGCACGATGCCAAGGCTAAAGGAGAAACTTCCGTGGCAAAGCTACCGGCCCCGGCCGTCCCGGCGACCAACGGAAATCGGCCGCCACGCGACATCGCTACGCCGCCGGTTGCGGAGGAACGTCACGCCCGGTTCAGGCCGGACTTTGAACCGACTCCAGCTTTAAAATAGCGGCGCGGACGACATCGCGCAGTTCGCCGTCGCCGCCCTTGACGTATTCGATTATCTGGTGGCGCATGCGCGGCTCCCAGAAATTCTTCAAATGCTGCGCAATCGCATTGACGGCCTCGGCGCGGTCGTTCTGGCTGTCGAAAAACTCGCCGATCTGATTGGCCATCTTCACCAGCCGCTCAATCTCCATGTTTCCACCTTATATGTACCTGCGCCGCTCCGTCGTTCGAGACAACCGCCCTACTTCGCCGCCGGCTGCACCGCCGCGCGGATAATTAGATCGGGCGGCGTACGCTCGGGCCGCCGCCTGGTCGGCTTCACCTCCACCGCAGTGACCTTGTACTCGGGGCAATTGGTCGCCCAGTCGGAATTCTCGGTCGTCACCACGTTGGCGCCGGTCTCCGGATGATGGAAGGTCGTGTAGACGACGCCCGGCGCGACCCGCTCGGTCACCGTCGCGCGCAGCACGGTCGCACCCGCGCGGCTCGCCAATTCCACCCACTCGCCGTCGCGCACGCCGCGCTGCTCGGCGTCATGCGGATGAATCTCGAGTCGGTCCTCGGCGTGCCAGACGGCGTTGCGCGTGCGCCGCGTCTGCGTGCCGACGTTGTATTGCGTCAGGATACGGCCAGTGGTCAGCAGCAGCGGGAAGCGCGGACCGGTGCGTTCATCGGTCGCGACGTATTCAGTCAACAGGAACTTACCCTTGCCGCGCACGAACTCGCCCACATGCATGACCGGCGTGCCTGCGGGCGCCGCATCGTTGCATGGCCATTGCACACTGCCCAGGCGGTCGAGCTTGTCGTAGCTGAGGCCTGAGAAAAACGGCGTCAGCCGCGCGATCTCGTCCATGATTTCACGCGGGTGATCGTACTTCATCGGATAGCCGAGCGCCGCGGAGAGCGCGCACGTCACCTGCCAGTCCTCCATCCCGGCCAGCGGCTCGATTACCTTGCGCACCATCGAGACCCGCCGCTCGGCGTTGACGAAAGTGCCGTTCTTCTCCATGAACGACGATCCCGGCAGCAGGACGTGCGCGTATTTCGCGGTCTCGTTCAGGAAGATGTCCTGCACCACGACGATCTCCATCGCGGCGAGCGCCCGCGCCACATGCCGCGTGTTGGGGTCGGACTGCGCGATGTCCTCGCCCTCGATGTAGATGCCCTTGAAGCTGCCATCAAGCGCGGCGTCGAACATGTTGGGTATGCGCAGACCCGGCTCGGGGTCGAGCTTGACCGCCCAGTCCTGCTCGAACGCCGCACGCATCGCGTTGTCCGAGATATGGCGATAACCGGTCAGTTCGTGCGGGAAGGAGCCGACGTCGTTGGAGCCCTGCACGTTGTTCTGGCCGCGCAGCGGATTGACGCCGACGCCCGCGCGCCCGACGTTGCCGGTCACCATCGTGAGATTCGCCATCGCGAGCACGGCGGTGCTGCCCTGGCTATGCTCGGTCACGCCCAGTCCGTAGTAAATCGCGGAGTTCGGCCCCTTCGCATAGAGACGCGCGGCGCCGCGAATTTGATCCGCCGGCACGCCAGTCGCCTTAGCCGCCGCCTCGGGTGAGTTGCGTTCCTCCGCGATGAACTTCTTCCAGCGCGCGTATTCATCAACGTTACAGCGCGCGGCCACGAACTGCTCATTGGCCAGTCCCTCGGTCACGATCACGTGCGCCATCGCGTTGAACATCGCGACGTTGGTGCCAGGCTGAAGCTGCAAATGATAGTCGGCCGCCACGTGCGGCAGGCGCACCAGTTCGATCGCGCGCGGATCGATCACGATAAGGCGCGCGCCCGCGCGCAGCCGCCGCTTCATGATCGAAGCAAACACCGGATGGCCTTCAGTCGGATTGGCGCCAATCACGACAATAACGTCGGCGTCCATGACCGAATCGAAATCCTGCGTGCCGGCCGGCGTGCCGAAGGCGGTCTTGAGGCCATAACCGGTCGGCGAATGGCATACGCGGGCGCAGGTATCGACATTGTTGTTGCCGAAAGCCGCGCGCACCAGTTTCTGCACCAGGTAGGCTTCCTCGTTGGTGCAACGCGAGGAAGTGATGCCGCCGACCGCGCCGCGCCCGTATTTCTTCTGCACGCGCGTTAATTCCGCGGCGGCGTGGTTTATCGCCTCCGCCCACGTCACCTCCTGCCACGGGTCGGAGATGCGTTTGCGGATCATCGGCTTGAGCACGCGGTCCGGATGGGTCGCATAGCCCCACGCGAAACGCCCTTTAACGCACGAATGGCCGTGGTTGGGATAGCCGTCCTTGTTCGGCACCATCCGCACCACCTGGCCGCCGCGAAGCTCGGCCTTGAACGAGCAGCCGACACCGCAATAGCCGCAGGTGGTGATAATCGCGCGATCGGCGCGGCCCTTCTCCAGGTAGGTCTTTTCCATCAGCGCGTCGGTTGGACACGCCTGCACGCAGGCGCCGCACGAGACGCATTCGGAGTCGATAAATTGCTGATGCTGCCCCGGCGACATCAGCGAGTCGAAGCCACGGCCGTCGATCGTGAGCGCGAACGTCCCCTGCGTATCGTCGCATGCCCGAACGCATCGCGAGCACAGGATGCAGCGCGTTGGGTCGAAGGTGAAATACGGATTGCTCTCGTCCTTGGGCAGGTCGAGATGATTGCGGCCGGCGCCATATCGGACATGGGTCAGCCCGACCGCGTTGGCCATCTCATGAAGCTCGCACTTGCCCTCCGCCTGGCATTCGAAGGGGTCGATGGGATGGTCGGACATGTAGAGTTCCATTACATTGCGCCGCAGCTTGCCGAGTTTCTCGCTCTGCGTGCGCACCTTCATTCCGGTCTCGGCGGGAGTAGTGCACGAGGCTGGATAGCCGTTACGCCCTTCGATCTCGATAAGGCATAGGCGGCACGAGCCGAACGCCTCCAACGAGTCGGTGGCGCAGAGCTTGGGCACCGCGACGCCCGCGAGCGCCGCCGCGCGCATCACCGAGGTTCCGGCGGGAACCGTAATATCGCGGCCGTCGATTTCAAGCGTGACCGTTTGCTCCGAAGTACGCGCCGGCGTGCCAAAATCCTTGTCGTCAACTGCTAACACGGCTTCACTCCAATGGCTTGAACTCTTGCCGCCTGGTTTGGCGCGCGATCTTCATGCGGGTTTGATTCGCGCTCACAGCGGGATCGCCGCACCAGTATATTCCTTGCTCCGTCGTAACCGTCGCTCCGCGGGTTCACGCGCCTTTGCCGTTAGCCGGTGACAGGCCGAAGTCCTGCGGGAAATGGCGCAGCACGCTCATCACCGGCAGCGGCGTCAGTCCGCCCAACGCGCACAGCGAGCCCGCCGTCATGGTGTCGCACAAATCGCGCAGCAGCTCGACGTTGGCCGCGCGATCGTCGTTGCGCAGGATACGGTCGATGACCTCCATTCCGCGCGTCGACCCAATCCGGCATGGCGTGCACTTACCGCATGATTCGATCGCGCAAAACTCCATCGCGTAACGCGCCATCCGCGCGAGGTCGACGGTGTCATCGAAAACCACGATACCGCCGTGCCCCAGCAATCCGCCTTTGGCCGCAATCGCCTCGTAGTCCATCGGCAAGTCGAGCATTGAATCGGGGAAGTAGGCGCCGAGCGGACCGCCGACCTGCACCGCGCGCAGCGGCCGCCCGCTCGCCGTGCCGCCGCCGTATTCGTAAACGATTTCGCGCAGCGTTACGCCGAAAGCCTTTTCGATAAGGCCGGGGCGCATGGCGTTGCCGGCAAGCTGAATCGGCAGCGTGCCGCGCGAACGGCCCATCCCGTAGTCCTTGTAAAACTGCCCGCCCTTTTCGGTGATTATCGGAATCGAGGCAAGCGTGATGACGTTGTTGACAATCGTCGGCTGATTGAAGAGCCCTGCAATCGCGGGCACCGGCGGTTTGTAACGCACCATCCCGCGCTTGCCTTCGAGACTTTCGAGCATCGCGGTCTCTTCGCCGCAGATATACGCGCCGGCGCCGGCCCGGACCGCCAGATTGAAGCGTCGTCCGCTGCCGAGAATATCGTCGCCGAGATAACCCTTGCGCGTGGCCGCCTCGATCGCCTCGATGAGCGTGGCGCGCGCGTACGGATATTCGGATCGCAGATAGATGTAACCCGCGGTCGCACCCACGGCGACGGCCGCAATCGTCATTCCCTCGATCAGCACGAAGGGGTCGCCTTCCATGATCATGCGGTCGGAGAAGGTGCCCGAATCGCCCTCGTCGGCGTTGCAGACGACATACTTTTGCGCCGCTTCCATCTGCAACGTGGTCTTCCACTTGATGCCGGCCGGGAAACCGGCGCCGCCGCGTCCGCGCAGACCCGAGAGCGCGACCTCATCGACGATTTGCGCGCCGGCCATTTCGAGTGCGCGCTTGAGGCCGCGGTATCCGCCATGCGCGACGTAGTCATCGATCGAAACCGGATCGATGATACCGACGCGCGCGAACGTCAACCGCTCCTGGTTTTTAAGGTAGGGGATTTCGTCCGTGAGGCCGAGCGCGAGCCGATGCCGACCGCCGCTCATAAGGCCAGCCTCGAACAGCGACGGCACGTCGGCGGCGCTGACGGGGCCGTAGGCGACACGTCCTTCAGGCGTTTCGACTTCGACCATCGGTTCGAGCCAGTAAAGTCCGCGCGAACCGTTGCGCACCATACGGACATCGCTGGCGCGTCGTTTGCCCTCGGCGGCGATCGCATCGGCGACCGCGCCCGCGCCCAGCGAAAGCGCACTGGAGTCGCGCGGTACGTAGACCGTCGTACTCATTTGCGGCCCCCGTCGAGACTCGCGATAGTCCGGTCAAAGCGCTCGGGCGTTATTCGGCCGTGAAGCTCACCGTTGATCATCGCCGCCGGCGAGCATGCGCAGTTGCCGAGGCAGTAGACCGCCTCGAGCGTGAACGCGCCATCGCGCGTGGTGGCGCCGAAGTCAACGCCGAGCCGCGCCTTGATATGATCGCCTAGCGCGTTCGCGCCCATCGCCTGGCATGACTCTGCGCGGCATAGCCTGATCACGTTGCGTCCGGGCGGCTGATGGCGGAAGTCATGGTAGAAGCTGACCACGCCGTGAACTTCCGCGCGGGAAAGATTGAGCGTATGCGCGATCAACGGGATACTATTGGGGGGTATCCAGCCGAACAGGTCCTGAATTTTGCGAAGTATCGGGAGCAGCGCTCCCGGCTCATCCTTGAGGGACTCGGCGATCGCGGCGACCGCGTCTTTGTCCCACGCATGCTGGCCATCCATGGAAACCTCTGCAAAAGCAGCCGGCCGACACTTGCCGGACTGGCTCAATTGCTAAAGAGATCCATGCCAGCCCGCTCCGGCGGGGCTTCGTCTTGAAGCGTCATCCATTATGCCTCTATGGTCAAGAGTCGCGCCTAAACGGTCGCGACCCTCGGTTACGGAACGAAGTCCGCGCCGCGATGCCCGCTAAGCGGGGCCGCGTCCTGGTCAGCGGGAGAAGTGATCCAGGACCGGGCGGCCGGCGCCAATTACGAACGCATGCGCCAGCGCGCGCGTGACGAAAGCCTTGGCGTGGCGCACCGCGCTCTCGAGGTTTTCGCCGCGCGCGAGATAGGCCGCGATCGCGGCCGAGAAGGCGCATCCGGTGCCATGCGCACCGCCGCCCGCGACGCGGACGGCGGCGAGTTCGACGAAGCGGCGGCCGTCGAAGAGCAGGTCCACTGCCTGCTC
>JBOHWJ010000502.1:0-3724 GCA_050736495.1 Binataceae bacterium (SeqCode)
CGCGCCGGTATCAAGACCGTGATTCTGCCCCGCCGCAATGAACGCGACCTCGACGATATTCCACCCAACGTGCGCGCCGAACTCGAGACGATTTTCGTCGACGCGGTTGACGAAGTGCTCGCCCACGCGTTGCGTGACGGCAACACGGCTCATCCGCCTACGGAGCCTGAAGCGGCAGCGATGGCGGAAGGCGTGGCGGCCGACGGCGCCGCGAAAGAGAGCCCGGCTAAACCTGTCCGTGCGGGCCGCACCGTATTGAACTAGCGGTCGTGGAAAATGGTTCGCGGCTGTGAAAAAAAGCCGCGCGTCCCGGCATGCGGGATTATTCATGTTATGGCATCAGGAGGAACTGGCAGGTAGGATGGCGTTTTCCCGTCCGGGCTCTGTGGCTCAAGGCGGGGGGAGGGGTTGGTTAGATGCCCGAATTGAGGAAAGATCCGGTTGTCGGCCGGTGGGTCATTATGTCGACCGAGCGCAGCAAGCGCCCGACCGACTTTCACAAATCGCCCGAAGAGCGCAAGGGCGGGCCATGCGTCTTTTGCCCCGGCATGGAGCATCTGACTCCGCCCGAAGTGCTGTCTTATCGCGAGCCCGGCACGTCTTCAAATCAGCCCGGATGGCGGATTCGCGGAGTGCCGAACAAGTTTCCGGCACTGCGCATCGAGGGCGGAGCGGGACGCCGTGGCGAGGGGTTATACGACCTGATGAACGGCATCGGCGCGCATGAAGTCGTAATCGAAACGCCTGACCACGACCGGGGGATGGCCGACCTCGAGCCAGCGCAAATCGAAGAAGTGCTGTGGGCGTATCGCGATCGCGTGCTCGACCTGCAGCGGGACGAGCGTTTTCGCTACGTGCTGATCTTCAAGAATCACGGCGTCGACGCCGGCGCCAGCCTCGAGCATCCGCATTCGCAACTCATCGCGCTGCCGATTCTGCCGCTCAGCGTGCAGCAGGAATTGCGCGGGGCAAGTGAGTACTACCAGCTTAAGGAGCGTTGCATTTTCTGCGATATGGTCTTCCAGGAAAGCAACGACGGCCGCCGCGTCATCTTCGAGAACGCGAGCTTTCTGGTGGCTTCGCCGTTCGCCGCGCGCTTTCCGTTCGAGTTGTGGATCGTGCCCAAGAATCACGCCTCGCATTTCGAGCATGCCACGGTCGCCGAGTATCGTGAATTCGCGCGGGCGATCAAGGTGAGTCTCGGCGCGCTCAAGCTCGCGCTCGACGATCCGCCCTTCAACTACATCATCCACTCGGCGCCGATCGGCGAGCAGCGCAGTAAACACTATCACTGGCACATGGAAATCACGCCGGCCTTGACCAAGGTTGCAGGATTCGAAGTCGGCACCGGCTTCTATATCAACCCGGTACCGCCCGAAGCCGCCGCGGCACATCTGCGGGAAGTGACGCATGCGAGCGCCGTGAGCGTCAACGGCGCCGCCGTCAACGGCATTGCGCCCGACGGCACGCTGCGCTGAACGAGCGATCCTCCGCCGACAAATCCAACAGGGCCAACGCTGGTGCCGCGGCAATCCGGATCGGCGGATTGGGCGTCTTGGCGATGGAGTGCGTGCGCCGGCCGGGCGCCGCGCTGATTCGGGTGTGCACCGCCGCTATAATGAAATCTCGCCAGCGCTGTTTCCCTGCGGGGCGTTCGATTCGTGATTCGGCGGGCAGCGCGAGCAGCCTAGACCCGCGGCCGGGACGGCTCGGCTCCGCGCGCGTCCCGCTCAAAGCAGCTATAAAAACAGTGAGCAGAGAATGAGCTTGAAAATCGCAATCGTTGCAGCCGAAATCGGACCTTACGCCAAGGCCGGCGGCCTTGCCGACGTGATCGGAGCGCTGCCGCACGCACTCAAAACCTGCGGCGCCGATCCATGCGTGATTCTGCCAGGCTACAAGACCCTGCTCGAAAAACTGAATCCGCAAAGCGCGCGCGATGGCATCAGCGTCGCGCTCGGCGCGAACAAGGAAACATTCGGCATCATGCGCGCCGAAGGCGCCGGCGGAGTGCCGCTCTACCTGATCGACCATCCGGGCTTTTTCGGACGTGACGGCGTTTACGGCGAGGGCGGCAAGGATTATCCCGACAATCTTCGTCGCTTCGCTTTCTTTGGCCGCGCCGCCGCCGTCGCGGCGGCTGAACTGATCCAGCCTGACGTCGTCCACGCGCATGACTGGCACGCGGCGGTGACGCCTATCGTGATGCGCGCGGACGCCATGCTGCGCGAACATTTCGCGCACTCACTCGCCGTCTTCACCATTCACAACCTCGCCTTCCAGGGCATCTTCGACACCGCGGAATTTCCCCTGCTCAATCTCGACTGGTCGTGGTATTCGGTCGATTGTTTGGAATTTTACGGCCGGGTGAACCTGATGAAAGGTGCGGTGGTACTGAGCGACGGCGCCTCGACCGTGAGCCCCACCTACGCTCATGAGATTGCACATGAAGCCGACCTCGGGTTCGCCATGGACGGCGTCCTACGCGCCAAAGGCGATCGTTTTACGGGAATCCTAAATGGCGCGGACTACTCGGAATGGGATCCGGCTCATGACCCGCTGATTCCGGCGCGCTACGCACCGAATCGCCGCGGCGGCAAGATAATGTGCAACAGCGATCTCCGCGACGCACTCAAACTGCCCAACCGCCCCGAAACACCTGTGATCGGAATGGTGACGCGGATGTCGCCGCAAAAAGGGCTGGACCTGCTGTCCGAAGCGCTCGAGCGCGTGATGGCGCTCGATTTGCAACTGGTGATGCTGGCGAGCGGCGACCCGATGTTGGAAAAAATATTCCAGGACGCCGAGACTCGCTACCCCGACAAGCTCAGAGTAATACTGAAATTCGATAACGCCATGGCGCATCGAATTCAGGCTGGCAGCGACATGTTCCTGATGCCGTCACGCTTCGAGCCGTGCGGCCTGACCCAGATGTACGCGCTCAAGTACGGTACCGCGCCGGTGGTGCGCGCGACCGGCGGCTTGCGCGACACCGTCACCGAATTCGAGCCCAGGTCCGCGGACGGCAACGGCTTCCTTTTCGAAGAGTACAACGCCGCCGCACTAGTCGACGCGGTCGAGCGCGCGCTCGCGGTGTTTCGCGAGCCGGCGCAATGGCGGCGCCTGGCCGGCAATTGCTTCAAGGCGGACTTCTCGTGGGAGCGCGCCGCACGCGAATACCTCGAATGGTTCGAACAGATGCGTGCCGATAGCGCCGCCGCCTGAACGAGCGCGTGATCGTGGAAGGCAATCAGCGGAACAAAGTGAAGGTGGAGAGATGGCGGATGCGGAACGCGGATTGTTTGTCTATGCCGATGGTTCGTGCCTGGGAAATCCAGGACCCGGCGGTTGGGGTGTAGTCATTGTCGAAGCGACCGGCATATCCGCGAGATTCAGCGGCGGCGAACCCGCCACCACCAACAATCGGATGGAGATCACGGCCGCGATCGAGGCGTTGCGCGCACTTCCCGCGGGCAGCGCAATCATCTTGCGCAGCGACAGCCAGTACCTGGTCAACACCATGCGGCTGGGATGGAAGCGCAAGCAAAATCTCGACCTGTGGGAAAAGCTTGACGCACTCGTCGCCCGCCACCACGTAACATTCGAATGGGTCGAAGGCCACGCCGGCAATCCGCTCAATGAAGAAGCCGACCAGCTCGCACGCAAGGCGGCAATGCTGGTGGCACGGAGCGGACCGCCACCGCGGCTGGGCGCCGCCGATGGC
>JBOHWJ010000503.1:0-5804 GCA_050736495.1 Binataceae bacterium (SeqCode)
GTGGACATCTGGCAACGTTGCGTTACGCATTCTTGATTGCGTCGGCGTCGCTTTCAACCGGGGTGGCAATTCTTTGGGTGTGGTCGTCGCGAATGTTTTAGGGATGCGCGCGAAGCCGCGGCCGCGGCCACGACGGCGGCAAACGGCGCCAGGGATCTACCTGCAGCGGAGTCTGGTGGAGTGCCAGGAGAATACTGGAAGTGCAAAAACGATGGCGCCTGGGCGACGATTCGCTCATTAAGCCCGATCACGGCGAGAACAACGATACCATGCCCCCTCTCAATCAGGCGGCAGCCCGCTTGAGTGAACCTTGGCGAAATGGGTTTCGCGCCGGCGATGTTTCCGATGCTGTGACCAGCCGTAACGCGCTGACGATCGACAGGAATGCCCTGTCCGCCAAAGGTATTGGACTCGAGACCGGGGGATCATCAACTCGAAACGCAGCTTATCCGCCAAACGGCAGCGGTCGTAAACCGCTAGACTCTGCCAGATCAAGCCGCCCGTGGTGGCGGCGACTGTCTGGCAGGACGGAAGCGGGACGAAGCCTCCCGGCACTGCTCGCGCCGGGCGGCGAATACGCCGCGGGGACCGCGCAATTCGCGCTCCTCGCAAGCCGGCTGCAACGCTGGTCCGCGGAACAAGGCAAACGGGTAGTACTCGTTACCAGCGCCGTAGCGGGCGAAGGAAAAAGTTTCGTGGCTGTCAATCTGGCCATCATACTGGCGGACCTTGGCAGCCGCGTGGTGCTCGTGGATGCCGACCTGCGTACCCCTGCACTAGATCGCTGTCTAGGTCTCAATCCGCCACAGGGACTCGCCGATTACCTGGCAGGAGATGTGGAACTGCTGGAGTGTCTTTATTCGACGAATATGCCGCGTTTGACGCTACTTGCCGCTGGTAAGGTGGCGCCCTCTTCAGCGCGTGCGCTCGCGGATTCGCGCACGCGTGATTGTATTCAAGTGCTACGCAGCCTGGAGCCGCCGCATCTCGTACTGATTGACTCGCCCTCGATACTCAGTGCCGCGGAGGTGCAAATTCTTGCAAGTCTCACCGATGCGGCGATGATAGTCGTTGCGGCAAATCGGACACCGCGCGCCGCGGTTCAGAATGCGCTGCGCGCCATCAACGGAGCATCACTGTTCGGGATAGTGTTCAATCGGTTCGAGCTAACCTTATCGGCATCGCGAGCGGCGAGGACCACGCCACATGTCAATTCGTTGTCAAATAACACGAATACAACACGGCGCGATGCCGGATCAGAGGGTATCCGCTTATGAACTCGGCGGGGATCCGCGATCGGAGTAGTTATTCGGCGAAGGCTTTCGAACTGAATCCGCCGGGTTCCTTTCCTCTCTGCAGTGAACCGGCGATGCAAGCCGAAGCGGCCAATGATCTGAAGTCCATTACCGCCACCGTGCTGACTGCCATGCATCCCTTTCCGATGCTTGGCTTGATCCTTACCGGGAGCGTCGCTCGCGGTGAAGGAGCTTTGATCGCAGACCCCGCGGCCGGCTCCAGATGGTTAAGTGATCTTGAATTTCAAGTCTTGATAAAAGACGGCCGCGGTGTGCCAGAGCGCGCAATCGACGATGCGCTGCGTAATACGGAAAAGGTAATCAACTCGACCACGGCCAATCAGAAGCGCGGGCTTCGCGTTGGCTTCAATGCTCTCCGGGCGGGCCAACTGCGGCGGCTGCGGCCGGCGATCTTCAGCCGTGAGATGCTCGAGCATGGCAAACTTGTATGGGGTGGCGCGAGCGCGCTGTCGCCGCCGCGATGGTGGCGTGACGGACGAATTGACATACCATTGCTCGACGCCTTCCGGCTGTTAAACAATCGCATCGTCCAAAAGGTCGACGCGCGCCTTCGGTATGAGGCCGAAGGCGATAGCGACCTTCTGCCCGCCTATACGCTGCAGAAGTTCTGGATCGAACTGGCAACCTCGCTTTCAGTGTTTCTCGGTTGCTATCGGACCAGCTATCGCGAACGCCGCACTGCCCTGAGCGACTGTCTCGGATTGCAGCCGCAAGTGTTTGGCGAAATAGGTCAGTTGATTGTGGCCCGCTTGTCGACCTCGATCGATGTGAAGCTCGGCCGCTGTGCGCCGCCACCCTGTAGCGACGGGCGATTCGACGAGGCCGCTCATGCCGCCAGCGCGGTGTGGAATTGGGAAACGAGCCGGCTGTTGGGGTCCACACCGGATGCCGATTGGCATTCGATCGCAAAACGGGTGCGGCAGGCGCAGCCTTATACGCAGTCGCTGCGAGACTGGGCGCGATTATTGATCCGCGGGATATCCGATGATCAGTTCGCTGTCGATGTGAAGGCGGCGATGCGCGCGGGTTCCCTGGCCAACGCCATTTACGAAGCCGCGTGTCTGCTCGACTTTTTCTGGACAGACCTCGGCACCGGCAATGCCCGGGGCGCGATGATTCTCGCCACCATGTCGAGAATGTTCGGACTCGAACCTCGTCCCGCGGCCGACGGACGGCGAGCGGTCGCGCAGGCAGTCATCGCAAGATGGGATCGCCATCTGCGTTTTGCGCCGAGGTAAGCATGATGTTGGCGGATTCTGTTACCATCGCAATTCTCACCTACCGGCGGCCGGAATACCTGGAGCGCGCGCTCCTCGCGGCCTCCGCGCAACGCGGCAATATCGACGAAATCATGGTCGTCGACAATGCCGCCGACGCGGAATTGCAGACGTGGTTGCAAGGGCATTTTCCAACGGTACGATACCTGCCCATGCCCTACAACGCCGGGTGCGAGGGAAGAAATGCGGCATTGCGAGTGGCGTCTTCCCCAGTCGTGTTCACTATCGATGATGACGTTGAGTTGGTTGGGAGTGACTGTGTACTTCGTGCGCTCGACGCTTTCAATCGCGAGCCCGCGTTGGCTTGTCTCAATTTCAAAATTGTTGGCCGGGATGGCAAAGTCTTCGCGCGTGACTGGTGCCATCCGCGTCCGATCGTGGATGCGTCACGACCCTTCGAGACCTATTTCATCCTGGAGGGCGAATGCGCGATGCGGCGCGAGGCGGTACTTGCGGCCGGCGGCTACTCAGCCGGGATGTTTCTCTACCACGAAGGCCTCGACCTTGCCTATAGGCTGATCAACCAGGGCGCGCGGATTGAATATACACCCGACATTGCCGTGGTGCATTACGTTGCCCCGGATTCCGGGCGCGCGGAGCGATACTACTACTGCTCGGTACGCAACGGCATTTGGATAGCCTATCAGTACTTACCGCCGTTCAGTGCCATTCTCGATGCGGTTGGACATACCGCGAAAATGACCTTCTTCGCGGCGCGTGCCGGTCAGTTACGAGCCCACATGCGCGGATGCGCAGCGGCGGTGCGCGGGATGCCTGGTCTTAACCGCCAGCCGCTGACCCGTGCTTCCCTCGCACGACTGAAGGCGATGCGGGAGCAGCGACCGGCTTTTCTCAGCCGCATCAGCCGGCACCTGAAGGAGCGCATTCTGTAGCGGCCAAAATGAACCATGCAGAGCGCGCAGCACCGGCTCGGATCGGGCCGCAGCCGGAAAACGACCGGTTCCGCGATGGAATGTTCGCGGTGGCCGCGAGGAGTTTCGGCTGGGCGGGCGCCGCCAGGGCGCTGACCGCTATCGGAAACGTGGGCCGCTACGCATTCTTCGCCAGGCTGCTGACGCCTTATGACTTCGGCGTCACCACGATGGCGCTGCTGACGCTGGATATGCTGTTCGCCTTTACCAACACGAGTTTTGATCGCTCACTGATCCAGCAGCAGGAAGAAATCGAACCTTTTCTGGATACCGTATGGGTCACCACGGTGGTGCGGGGCGTGGTGCTCGCGATTGTACTAATCGCCGGCGCGCGGGTGTTCGCCGGATTGTTTCGCCAGAGCGAGGCTTCCATCGTGTTTTGCGCGGTAGCGCCGATGGCTCTGCTAAGAGGAGTTCAGAGCCCCGCCGCGGTCTCGATGTTCAGGCGATTCGACTTCCGTATAGCACTAGTGCTAAATGCGGCGGAACTGATCGGCGGTCTGGCCATTGGTACCCCGGGGATTCTGTACTGGGGCGACTGGCGCGGCCTGGTTGCCGCCGTACTCGGCGGACAAGCCTGCCGCACCGGGCTTACCCATTGGTATTTCCCGTACCGGCCGCATATGCGTTTCGACCGCGCGCGCTTTACGCAGATGTTCGCGTTCGGCCGCTGGAACACCGGAACGAGCCTCGCGGAATTTGCGGCGCAGCAGATTGACAACTTCGTTGTCGCTCATGTGTTGGGGCCGCAAGCAGTCGGTGACTATCAGACGGCGTTTCGCGTCGGTGAAATGCCGGTGAGTGAACTGGCCTTCTCGGCGAGCCTGGTAACCTTTCCGATGGCGTCGCGATTGAGCGGCCGGAAGGATGCTCGCCAGCGGCTGTTTTTTTACACCACCGGAGCGGTAGTCGTCGCGGGTGTTCTGTACGCCGTCGTCGTCCTTAAAGCCGGACATGAAATAATCCGCGTAATCCTAGGTGCACAGTGGCTTGGGTCGTTGGCGCCAGCGCGGTGGCTTTGCTTTTACGGACTGTTTCAGGGCCTGTTGATTTTGGGCAGGAGCTTTCTTGATGGTATTGGCACACCGGCGTCGTCCTTCAACATGACGATGGTGCGCGTGGCGGTACTCGGCGCGGCCATTTACCCACTCACTCACAGGTATGGAACCAGCGGCGCCGCAGCCGCCGCTCTCTTGTCAGTGATAGCGCCGGTGCCATTAATGCTGATGTTGTACCGTAAAGCCGAGGCACGTTGACCGATTCGACTGTCAAATGGCTAACAACTAAAGACTCGCGTCATGGGTGCCGTGCCAGCATGCCTAGTACGCAATGTTCACGAGAACGAGGTAGCGACAGGTGATCGTACTGGATTCGGATTGGAAGCTTTTGAACTACCGCGTCATCTACTTTCCGACGCCTGAAATGGTCAGGCTGATGAGCGGAGAATTGCTGCCAAATGAGCTGATGCGCGTGCGGCAGACCGTCGCCGATGTGGACGAGCATCCCAATCTTCTTCAGCGGAGCACGTTCAAGGCAATCTGCGTCGACCTCACTAAAGACATCGATACGCTTCGCCGCCAGATGGACTCCACCTGCCGTCGTTGGCTGCGCAAGGCGGAAAACCTTATGCCGGGCGTGGAGATACGCACCAATGACCCCGCTACATTCCATGACTTTGCCCAACTGTACAACGGCTTCGCCAGCCTCAACAAGCACAGTGGTCCGATCTCCGCTAAGAAGTTGGCGGTGTTCACCGGCGTCTCCGATCTGTATGTGGCTTACCACGACGGCCGCGCCGCATGTGGACACTTGTGGCTGCGCGACGAGGGTGCCCGGCGCGTCCGGCTGATTTTTTCGGCTTCGTCCCGGCTGGAGAGCAAGGAGGACGCGAATCTTTCCGGCGCGCTCAACCGCTATCTCCACTGGATGGAGATCGAACAGTACAAGAAGCAGGGTTTCGAACTATATGACATGGGCGGCTTCGAAGCGGAGACCGATATCGACCATTCACTGACGCGGTTCAAGCTTTCTCTCGGTGCATTCATCGTGAAGGAAAACAACTACTGCTTTGGGAGGGGCCTCGCAAAGCTGGCGTACCGGCTCTATGCGAGGGTCCCGCTGATGACCTCGCAATTGCGCGGCCGCTTGCCCGCATAATCGCAGGCGGCGGATCATTTACCGATATCTGTTTATAGCCGAGCCATCACATGAGTCTCTACTATCTATTTTTGCTGCTCGCGCCCTTTCAGGAACACCCGAAGCTGGGTGTTGTGCTATTC
>JBOHWJ010000504.1:0-2644 GCA_050736495.1 Binataceae bacterium (SeqCode)
AGGCCGATATCCGCGTGGTCATTGCCAATAAAGCCAGCGCTCGCGGCCTCGAACGCGCACGCCGCCACGGTATCGCGGCCGAGGTCATCGATCATCGCAAGTACCGGGCGCGCGAGGACTTCGACCGCGCGCTGGTGACCGCGCTTAACGCGCGCGGCGTCGAACTGGTCGCATGCGCGGGCTTCATGCGATTGCTGTCGCCCGTGATGGTCGGCGCGTTTCCAAACCGCATCATGAATATTCACCCTGCCCTATCGCCCGCGTTTCCCGGCGTCAACGCACAAAAAGCCGCCTGCGACTACGGCGTGCGTTTCACCGGATGCACCGTGTTCTTGGTCGATGAAGGCGTCGACGACGGACCGGTGATCGTGCAGGCGGTCGTGCCGGTTCATCCCGACGACGACGAGGAGCGGCTCTCGGCGCGCATCCACGCCGAAGAGCATCGGATTTTTCCGTACGCAATACGGCTGTACCAGGAGGGACGGCTGGAAGTGCGCGGGCGGCGCGTTCATATCAAGGATTTCCCCGCGATCGATGACCGCATCGCGATGATCAATCCGCGCATCGCCTAGAGACACCTTGGCGCATGCTCCAACCCGTGGCCATGAAGCTGTCGGTGGTCGTGCCGATGCTCAACGAAGAGCGCGTTATCGCGGCGACGGTGCGCGCGATTCGCGCCGGCGCGCCCGGCGCGGAATTGATCGTGGTCGACGGCGGCAGCAGCGACCGCAGCGTCGAGATTGCGGGAACCTTATGCGATCGCGTCATTGAGGCGCCGCGCGGACGGGCGCGCCAGATGAACGCCGGCGCCCACGCGGCAAGTGGCGACGCGCTGGTCTTCGTGCACGCCGATACGACGGTGCCGCCGAACTTTGCGTGCGAAATCGAACAGGCGATGCGGGACCAGCGGGTCGTTGGTGGACGTTTCGACGTGATGCTGGACGATCCATCACTGGCATGCCGCGTGCTGGGAGTGCTCATCAGCATGCGATCGCGCTTGAGCCGCGTCGGTA
Source organism: Binataceae bacterium (SeqCode) (assembly GCA_050736495.1). GTDB lineage: Bacteria > Desulfobacterota > Binatia > Binatales > Binataceae > JBOHWJ01. Next base: position 1,014 of record JBOHWJ010000504.1, read on the forward strand.
CCGGCGACCAGGCGATTTTCGTCCGGCGCAACGTTTTCCAACGCCTGGGCGGTTTTCCTGAGATCGAATTGTGCGAGGACCTTGAATTTTCGCGCCGCCTCAAACGCGTCGGCGGGGTCGCATGCTTGCGCTCGCGCGTGACGACCTCGGCGCGGCGCTGGCGCAAGTACGGACTGTTGCGCACCGTGGTTCGAATGTGGTTGCTGAAATCGCTGTTTTTGGCCGGCGTCTCACCGTCCTGGCTCAAGCGCCGTTACACCGATACACGCTGAATTAATCCATCTGCTTGCGCGTTTTGCGGCGGAGCGCGAAAATACCCTGAGAGGAATACTGTGGAAAGGATTCAGGTATACACCACTACATATTGTCCTTTTTGCGTGCGCGCCAAGGCATTACTCAAAAGTAAGGGAGTCCCGTTCGAGGAAATCGATGTCACCGACGATCCCGAATTACGCGAAGAAATGGTTAAACTCGCGGGCGGACGCCGCACCGTGCCGGAAATCTTCATCGACGGCAAGATAATCGGTGGCTACGACGAGTTGCGTGCGCTCGACGTTAAGGGCAAACTCAACGCCCTGCTTGCTCCGCCGGCTTGAACGCCTGGTAACGGGACGCGAACGATTATAAACGGGCAATGGAGCGCGATTCGCACGGTGGCCGATCAGTTCGACAGCGAACGGTTTCCGGACAACTTCTATAGTGGGATGATTGTGCGCCTCGACCGTGTGCGCGGGCGCGGTTTGCTACGTACCAACCAGGGACGTGAAGTCCCGTTCGAGTTTCCTTTCGTCGCGGTCGTCGGCGCACCGATTGGCGGCAGGATGCCGGGAATCGAGTTGATCCAGGAGGGCGACACCGTTGGCTACGACGTCGGCTGGACCTCCAAGGGTCTGCGCGTGACAGCGATCAAACCCGCCGCCCGCGCCGGCGTACCGTCCAAGTAGGGCAGGTTCACTTCGGCGTACTCAGCACGCGGGAGACCGCTGACTTCCATCCGTCTAACAAGTGCGCGCGCACGCGCGGTTGCATCGCGGGCTTGAATACGCGATCGCTGTTGCGCAAGTTCGCAAGCTGATCGGGCGAACGCCATACACCGGCGACGAGCCCCGCCAGCATCGCGGCGCCGAGCGCCGTAGTCTCCGCCATTTTGGGGCGGCGCACGGCGCGGCCGAGAATGTCTGCCTGGAATTGCATCAGGTAGTTATTGGCGGCGGCACCACCGTCGGCGCGAAGTTCGCGGATACGCCGGTGGGTGTCGGATTCCATCGCGGCCAGCACGTCATGCACCTGGTAGGCGATGCTGTCGAGGGTGGCGCGAACGAGATCGGCGCGCGTGGTTCCGCGCGTTATCCCGAGGATGGCGCCGCGCGCCTGCGCATCCCAATATGGTGCGCCAAGCCCGACGAACGCCGGTACGACGTAAGGTTGGGTACGGTCGCGGCTTTGACGCGCGAGCGCCTGCGTATCGGCGGATTTCGCCACTATACGCAGTTCGTCGCGCAGCCACTGAACCGCCGCCCCGGCGATAAACACCGACCCTTCCAAGGCCATCGCGGGCTCACCCCTGGGCCCCAGCGCGGAGGTGCTGAGCAGGCGGCTTTGCGAAGCTATGCGCTCGCTCCCCGTATGCA
>JBOHWJ010000505.1:0-2648 GCA_050736495.1 Binataceae bacterium (SeqCode)
GCCGCTCATCGCCTGCAGGTCCCATGCGATATAGGCGGTCGCGACCGGGCTCTTCGTATAGGCGAGCGCAATTCCCGTGGCGAGTTCGAGTTCGGACGGCTCCTGCGCGGCTATCGCGAGGGCAAGGAAAGGGTCGTGTTGGGTCTCGACCGCCATCACGGTGTCGTAACCGAGCTCACCGGCCTCGCGCACCTGGCGCGGAATTTCCCTCCAGCTCGGCGCGGGCCGTTTACGGCCGGCTTCCATCTCGGGCGTGTACGGCGTGCCGAAGGTGAGCGTGCGTTCGACTCTTATTCTGGCCATGTCCCGCTTTATCCCGTCCGCGCCGCGCAGTGTCAAGGGCATCGGCGCATCGATGGGCGCGGTGCGCGTGAGCGCTGAATGCCGCAATGTTTATTGGTCGCCGAAATGATGTGATACGCTACGGCGTGGCGGCGTGTCGCCGCATCGATCCGGGTGTCACGGGGGTACGCTGAATGCCGCAGGTAAATGAGACGATTTTGGCGCCAGCGCTCGACGGCGGCGAATGGATTCAGCACGGACCGGTAAATCTCAAGGATTTGCGGGACAAGGCGGTCGTGCTGGTCGATTTTTGGGATTACACCTGCGTCAATTGCATCCGCACCCTGCCCTATGTGGCCGGATGGTATCGGCGCTACGCCAAAAGCGGGCTCGTGGTCGTTGGCGTGCATGCGCCCGAGTTCAGCTTCGCGCGGGACCGGGCGAACGTGACCGCGGCGATCGCGGAGTTCGATTTGCAGTATCCGATCGTGCTCGATAACGGCTATGCGATCTGGCGCGCCTACTCGAATCGCTATTGGCCGGCCAAGTACCTGATCGACGCACAGGGACGGCTGCGCTACTACCATTTTGGCGAGGGTCTCTACCAGGAGACGGAAACGCAGATCCAGCGCCTGCTTAGGGAAATGAATCCAGCGCTCGCGATGCCGCCGGCGATGGAACCGGTGCGCGACAGCGATCGTCCGGGCGCGCTTTGCTATCGTGTCACGCCCGAACTTTATCTCGGATACGCGCGCGGCCAGTTCGGTAATCCCGCTGGCGTCACGCATGACCGCGTGGCCGACTACCAGGATCCGGGGCGTCATGCGGAGGGCGTAGTTTATCTCCAAGGGCAATGGAGGGTTGGCCAGGAAAGTGCGTGTGCCGAAAGCGCCGGCGCCGCCATCAAGCTGCGCTACACGTCGAAGGACGTGAACCTCGTGATCGCGCCGCGTCCGGGCGGCTCCGCGCGTGCGGAAATAGTGCTCGATGCGGATCAGAAGCCGGGCGCGGACGTAAAGCTCGAGAACGGGCGCACCTTCGTGACCGTCGAACGCTCGCGCATGTACAGTCTGGTCGCGAACGAATCGGTGCTTCCCGGCAGCCTGGAATTGAAAGCGCTGGACCCCGGGCTGAGCGCCTACGCCTTTACCTTCGTCTCCTGTGTCGTGAACTGACGGCGAATCGCCAGTTGCGGCCTTGCTTACGCGGTGTCGGGCGGCGAGGCGGCCAAACTTCCGGAGGTATCAACTGAGATGGCAGACAAGGCGCGGCATGCATCCGATGCGGAAGTCCTGGCGGCCGCCCGCATGATTGTCAACGCGGCCTATCCGATTGCACTGACCGGCGCCGGAATGTCGGTCGAAAGCGGAATTCCGCCGTTTCGCGGACCCGGCGGATTGTGGACCAAGTACGGCGAACCGCCGATGAATGGCTATCAGATCTTTCTCGCCGATCCCAAAAAAGCCTGGGAAGATCGCATCAAGCGGCAGAACGACGAACTTTGGGGCCCGCTCAAAGTCGCCAAGCCCAACCCAGGTCACACCGCCTTCGTCGAACTGGAAGCGATCGGCGTGCTGCGCTTTCTCATCACGCAAAACGTCGACGACCTTCATCACCAGGCCGGCCATGACGGACTCGCCGAGATTCATGGCAACTGGAAACTGATTCGATGTGTCGATTGTGGCGCGCGCTTCGCCTCCGAAGAGGTCAGTCTGACCGTGCTGCCACCGCCCTGCCCGCGCTGCGAGGGGATTTTGAAAAGCGACACGGTCTCGTTCGGCGAGCCGATTCCAACCGACGTGCTCAATCGATGCGCCGATAACGCGGCGAAAGCGGATCTCGTGATTGTCGCGGGGACTTCGGCCACGGTTTATCCAGCGGCGGGATTTGCGCTGGAAGTAAAGCAGCGCGGCGGCAAACTGATCGAGGTCAATCTGTATGAATCCGAGATCACGCCGATTTGCGACGCAAGCCTGCGCGGACCGACCGGTGAGGTGATGCCGCGGCTCACCGCGGCGGTGTCGGATCTGCGCCGCGCCAAATTGTCGTGACCTGTTGTGCAGTTTGATAATAAGTGTCGAAAGAGCGCACTGAGAGGAGTCATACGTGCCTAGATATTGGCTTTCATTCGATTTAGGGCTGAGGGGAAACTACGAAGGCTTGTATCAGTGGCTCGATAACCTCAAGGCTCGAGAGTGTGGAGATAGCGCCGCAACCTTCGTGAGCGACATCAGTCCTGACGAGATGAAGAAGCAACTCAGCAAGATAGCCGGGCCCAGCGGAAGAGCTTATCTCGTGTTTACGGTCAGAAAATTTGGAAAAACCGAGGGAGTTCGCGGAAAGTTTATCCTGGGCCGAAGGAAGGC
>JBOHWJ010000506.1:0-3617 GCA_050736495.1 Binataceae bacterium (SeqCode)
AAAAGGTCATCGTGCTGGTCGGCGATACGCCGCCGTTCGCCGAGGATATGGAGCCGACGCTTGAACTAGTGCGCCAGTTCCGCAACGAGGATGGCACCTTCAGTACCGTCGACGTGACCGTCGAGGAGCATGAGCGTTTCGTTATTGAATGGGCCAAGGAGATGGGCGAACCGCCTCCCAAAAAAATGACGCCGCTGCCAGAGTTCTACCACGAGACCCAACATGCCTATCAGAATATTGCGGCGGCGGGTGGCGGTTCGTGGCGCAGCCTCACCAAGGACACGCAAATCAACCAGCAGGTGTTGATGCTGGCCTTCGGCAATCAGTGGCGGCAGGAAGTTGCCGCATTCGGCCGCGGCCTGACCAAATCTTCTTCCAGCAGAGATCCGTAGGCTTCAGGTTGCTCGTGAGGGCGAGAACGCGGTTGCCGTTTCGGCGGGACGTGGCGCAAGCGCCTGCGCGATGCGGCGAACGAGTGGGGAACGGCATGAGAATGAGTAGGGTGATGGCGTGCGCGTTGGCCGTCGCGCTCGCGATGATGGCCGCCGCCGGATGCGCCGGTCCCGCGCGGAAGCAGAGCTCGGCACCGCCGGGTCCGCCGCCGCCGCGCGGCCGGCTCTACGATTCGCGCTTCGCGGCTACCGCGACGCTGCTGCCCAATGGCACGCTCCTGATCGTGGGCGGTGTCGCGCAGGAGGGTGCGGCGGGCTCGACCGTGGAGATCTATGACCCTTCGACCGGCGGCTTCACCCTGACCGATAGCCTGCTCACCGGCCGCGCTTATCACACAGCAACTTTGCTGCCTAACGGCAAGGTCCTCATCTGCGGCGGTATCGACGCGCACGGAATGCCGGTCCGAACCTCTGAGCTTTACGATTCCGCCAAGGGCAAATTTGTGCCCACCGGCAACATGCTGCAAGCGCGTTACGATCACACCGCGACGCTGCTCAAAGACGGCAAAGTGCTCATCACCGGTGGCGACATCACGACCAACGGTGTCACCAATATCGACACTGCGGAACTCTATGATCCGGCAACCGGCGAATTCAGCGCAGCCGGCAATATCACGCGCTTTTACGATCCTGAGGCCAACAAGTTCTACTACCAGGGCAAGATGACAGCGGCGCGCGGGTCTCAGACCGCGACGCTGCTCGAAAATGGCGACGTGCTGGTGGCGGGTGGTGGCAACGCGGGTGGCACGGCGCAGAACAGCGCCGCAATCTATGATCATAGCACCGGCAAGTTCACGACCACCGGCAATATGAACTATGCCCGTCAGCAGGCGCGGGCGACGCTGTTGCGCAACGGGCAGGTGCTTATCACCGGCGGCCTCGACCAGAATGGCCATGTCCTCAACGCGGCGGAGCTTTACAACCCCGCGACGCATAAGTTCACGCTGACCACGGTGGCGTTTCCGGGCACCGGCGGCAATATGACCGCCGCGCGCGAAGAGCATACGGCGACGCTACTCGGCAACGGCGAGGTGCTCATCGCAGGCGGCGCGAATGCGCAATACGTGCTCGCCACAGCGGAACTGTACGATCCGTCGCGCGGTTCGTTCAGTTGCGTTGGCGGCCGCTACGACGGTCCCGGCAGTCCGTGCAACAAGACCATGGCCGATTACCGCAACTACGCGACGGCGACGTTGCTGGCGAACGGCGAAGTGCTGATCGCGGGCGGCTACAATTTTACGCTTTCCAATGCGCGCAATCCGCTGGCGGCGCAAGCGTCACTGGGCGGAGCCACGGTGCCGTTCCGGCTGCTCGACGGCGCCGAGATCTACAATCCGGCGGCGGGGGAATTCAGCTCGACGATGGCGATCGTGGCCGCGCGTTATGGAATCAATACCGGCGCGGCACGTTAGCGTCCGTCACTTCCTCACGGCAAATCGAATGAAACATACAGCCGCCGCGTTGTCCGCGATGCGACGAGTGCGCTAAAAAATATCGCGTCAGTCGGCCGAGGCGCGCGTGGGCTCGGCCTCATCGCCGGCCGCTATGCGGCTATGGAAGCGGCCGTAGTTGAAATAGATCACAAGGCCCGCCGCCATCCAGACGAAGAACCGGATCCAGGTCACCACCGGCAGGCTACCCATCAAGTAAAGGCAGAACAGCGCGCCCACCAGCGGCACTATTGGCACCAGCGGCGTGCGAAACGGCCGCTGTGCGTGCGGGTCGAGATGGCGCAGAATCCATACGCCGAGGCATACCAGCACGAACGCGAACAGCGTGCCGATGTTGGTCAACTCCGCGATATCCTGGATCGGCAGCAGCGCCGCGGCGATTCCGACCGCAATCGCGGTAATCACCGTCGGCAGATAGGGTGTATGGAAGCGCGGATGGACCCGGCTGAAGGCCGGCGGCAGCAAGCCGTCGCGCGAGATGGCATAGAAGATCCGCGATTGTCCGAGCAGCAGCACCAATAACACCGAAGTCAGACCCATCACGGCGCCCAATGAAACCACACCGGCGACGAAGCTGAGCCCGCGCGTGATGAAAGCCGAGGCGAGTGGCGCGGCCTCGTCGATTTCCCGAAACGGCACCATCCCGGTCAGTACCGCGGCCACCGTGATATAGAGCGCGGTGCAGACGAACAGCGACCATAGGATTCCGCGCGGCAAGTCGCGGCCGGGGTTAACCACCTCCTCGGCCGCGGTCGAGACCGCATCGAAGCCGATGTAGGCGAAGAAGATATAGGCGGCGCCCGCGGAAATCCCGTGCCATCCAAACGGAGCGAATGGCCTCCAGTTGTGTGGATGAACGTAAAAGGCGCCGACCAGGATTACGACTGCGACCGCGCACAGCTTGATTGCCACGATGATCGCGTTGAGCCAGGCGCTCTCGCGGATACCGACGTAGAGCACCGCCGAGATCAGCAACACGATCAGCAGCGCCGGCAGGTTCACCACCGCACCGGGTGTCGTACCCGGCGCCGCCGCGATCACGCGCGGCAGATGAAGCCCAAAGCCGGCGAGAATCAGGCGGAAGTAACCTGACCAGCCGACCGCCACCGCCGCCGCGCCGACCGCGTATTCCAGCACCAGGTCCCAGCCGATGATCCAGCCGACCAACTCGCCCATGGTGGCGTAGGAGTAGGAGTACGCGCTGCCAGCGACCGGAATCATTGCGGCGAACTCGGCATAACACAGCGCGGCCATCGCGCACGCTACGCCAGCCAGCACGAACGAGGCAATCAGGCCGGGTCCGGCCTGTCGCGCTCCCACTCCGGTCATCACGAAGATGCCCGCGCCGACGATCGCGCCGATCCCGAGTGCGGTCAGGTCGAGAGCGCCGAGCGCACGGCGCAGTCCGCCCTCATGTGGCGCCCCTTCCGCGATCAGCGTTTCGGTCGATTTACGCCTGAAGAGTTGTTTGCGTAACTCCGTCGTCGTACCTGTCCCCACCGCCATGGTCCCCACAGCGAAATATTTGGCGGCGCGCTCCCCGCATGCGTCAGGCGCCGCCGGTTAATCGTTGCTGTCATTCAACGCCGGCCGCTTCCCTTTGGAACAGACGGATTATTACCCGCACGGATGAGAGTCAATCCGGGGCGGTGCCCGGGTCAGCCCGGGCGAAATCGGGTCGCTTGCGCTCCGCGCGCCCTGAACGCTGTACGAT
>JBOHWJ010000507.1:0-4580 GCA_050736495.1 Binataceae bacterium (SeqCode)
ACATCGGACGGCGTATCAACGAGATGATTCCGTTCACCGGGCCGTGGAATATTACTGGCCAGCCGGCGATTTCATTGCCACTGCATATCTCCGGCGACGGCCTTCCCGTGGGCGTGCAGTTCGTCGCGGCGTATGGCCGCGAGGATTTGCTCCTGCGCCTCGCCGCGCAAGTCGAGCAAGCGGCGCCGTGGGCTAATCGGCGTCCGCGTATCCACGCATAGCGTTGCCCATCATGGCGACGCACAATGAAATATGCCGGATGGATGCGGTAACTCTCGCCGGGCAGATTCGCGCGAAGCAGCTCTCGCCGGTTGAAGTTGTCGACGCCGTACTCGCGCGGATGGATCAGATTGAGCCGCATATCCACGCCTTTTGCACGCCGGCGCCGGAACTCGCACGCGCCGAGGCCAAACGCATCGAGGCGGAAATTGCCGCCGGCGCGATCATAATCGGCAAAACCAAAGTGAACGAATTGGGGTACAGCGGCGCGAGCCACAATCCGGTGTTTGAAACCACGCGCAATCCGTGGAACCTCGCCCTGACCAGCGGCGGTTCGAGCGCGGGCGTCGCGGTCGCGGCTGGCATAGCAGGGTCCGGAGAGGATCGGCGGGCGTTACGTGCGGCCGGAACATTGGCTCTCGTTCACCTATCCGATCAATTTGACCGGCCAGCCCGCGGCGGGCATTCCGGCCGGATGGACCAGCGACGGTCTGCCGGTAGGACTACAGATAGTCGGACGCCATCTCGACGACACTATGGTGTTGCGAGCATCGGCAGCGTACGAGGCGGCGCGTCCATGGGCGCATCGATGGCCACCCCTACTGGAGCGCCTGGGCCTCTGAGGATCACGCCCGCGCTCTGCTACAATGTGTATCTGGACGCGCGAATCCCGCGGTTAGTGCGATTACTTTTCCCGCGTCCCGATGAGGAGCTATGGACGAGCCCATCAATGCCCATGCCGCGGCGGCGCCGGTATGGTATCCAACACCCGAATACGTAAGCGGTAGCCACGTCGAACGCCTGATGCGCGCGATGGGAATCGCCGTCGACGTGAATCATCCTGAAGCCGCATACGCCGAATTCTACCGCCGCAGCGTCAAGGAGCCCGAGCTGTTCTGGCGGCGCACGCTCGAAGAAATTGGCGTCGAATGGTCCACGCCGTTCAGCAAGGTGGCCGACACTTCGGCGGGGGCGCCGTGGCCGCGATGGTTCGTCGGCGGCAAGCTCAACCTCGCGCACAATGCGCTTTATCGCCATCTGAATAGCGCGCACGCCAACCAGCCCGCGATTATCTGGGAGGGCGAGGACGGCGCCGTCCTCAGGCTCACTTACGCGGAACTCGCGCGTGAAGTCGGACGCGCCGCCAATGCGTTGCGGCGGCTCGGCATCGGCAAGGGCGATCGCGTCGGGCTGTTTGTACCGATGATTCCGCAAACGGCGATCGCGGCGCTGGCGATTGGACAGATTGGCGCGATCTTCGTGCCGATCTTTTCCGGCTACGGCGCCGAGGCGGCCGCGGTCCGGCTCAAAGATTCAGACGCGAAGCTGCTCATTACCGCCGACGGCTTTTATCGCCGTGGACAGGTGGTGCCGCTCGAATCGTTTGCGCGCCAAGCGGCGCAGCTCGCCGGGTGCGTCGCCAACGTGCTGGTAGTGCGGCGTATGAATCGCGGCGACCGCGCGAGCGGCGGCCCCTATTGGGACGAACTGGTTGCCGAGCAAAACGACCTCGCGCCGATCGAAGCGATGGAGAGCATGGATCCGTTCATGCTCATCTACACCTCGGGCACCACCGGCCGCCCCAAGGGCACGGTGCACTATCACGCGGGTTTCCCGCTCAAGAGCGCGCAGGACATGGCGCATCTGTTCGACCTGCGGGAGCACGAGGTGATGTTCTGGTTCACCGACATGGGCTGGATGATGGGGCCGTGGCTGATTCTCGGCGCTCTCACGCTCGGCGCAACGGCGTTTCTATACGAAGGTGCGCCCGACTGGCCCGCTCCCGACCGCATCTGGGGCATGGTCGAACGCCACCGCATCACGCATCTCGGAATTTCGCCGACGCTAGTGCGCGCGCTGGCTCCGCTGGGCGCCGAGCCGATCAATCGCCACGACATTTCCTCGTTGCGCATCCTCGGCTCGACCGGCGAGGTATGGAATCCCGAGGCCTACATGTGGCTGTTCGAGCATGTCGGCAAGCGGCAGCGCCCGATAATCAATTATTCGGGCGGCACCGAAGTCGCGGGCGGGCTGCTCGGATGCACGGTCTTTCGCCCCATCAAGCCGTGCGGCTTCAACACCGCCGTGCCGGGCGTGGAGGCGGTCGCGCTCGATGATCACGCCAGACCCGTCGTCAACGCGGTCGGCGAACTGGCCGTGCTCAACGTATGGCCCGGTATGACCGACGGTTTCTGGCACGACCGCGATCGCTATCTCGACACTTATTGGAGCCGTTTCGACGGCATCTGGGTGCATGGCGACTGGGCCATGGTCGACCAGGACGGCGATTGGCTGCTGCTCGGGCGCTCCGACGATACGCTCAAGGTCGCCGGCAAACGGCTAGGGCCCGCCGAAGTCGAATCGGCCGCCGGACAGCATCCCGCAGTCAAAGAGTCGGCCGCGATCGGCGTCCCGCACGCGACCAAGGGCGAGGTTGCGGTGCTGTTCGCGGTGCTGCTTCCGGGGATAGCGGGGTCGCGGAAATTGGCGAGCGAAATCGCCGATAAGGTCGCGGCGGTGTTGGGCAAGCCGCTGCGTCCGCAGGAAGTTTATTTCGTGCCGGATTTGCCCAAAACGCGCAACGCCAAAATCATGCGTCGGGTCGTACGCGCCGCTCATCTGGGCAAGGAGCCCGGCGATGTCTCGGCGCTGGAGAATCCTGACGCGCTTGCATCTATCCCACGCGCCAGTCAGTAGTGGGGCCAACTACTCGATACTCGAATCGGAATTGTTGCTGCGCTGGCTGCGCTTGGGGGACGAGTCCTCGCTCGACGACGAACTCGAGCTCGACTCGCTCTTATGTTCGTACTTGTAGCCCTGGTAGGCCAGGCTCGGGATCATCAGCCACAGACATCCGCTGCACGAAATCGAAAACGCGAGCAGCACGATCGCCAGCACTGGCAGGGTCAGAAACCATCGCAAGCGCGAATTTGAACGCATCAGCGTCGGCAAACCCTGGGCCCCCGCCGCTTCCAGGTCGTCGCCGCGCACGCGCGGCCTCTGTCGAATCGCGCCATTGTCCCCATCGCTTACCCCGCGAAACTGAATTAGCCGACCCATCCTTTGCCGATTTAAATTGCCGATTTCGGATCTGGGCGGAGCTCGAAGCGAACCTTCGCGCCAGTTCAATTGCCACCGCCATGACCGCTGCGGCTTTCATCCGATTGTTGTTCGAGCGCCCGTATCCGCCGCGCGAGTTGCGGCAGTTTCGGCTCGACCGCGACCATCCGGCGAAACACGCGCAGATCAATCGCCGGCGCGCCGCCCACCAACGCGTCGGCGGCGAGATCGTTATGCACTCCGGCCTGCGCAATCACTCGCGAGCGGTCGCCGACTTTTACATGGTCGGCAAAACCGGACTGTCCGCCAAACTGACACCACTTACCGACCTTGACCGAGCCGGCCAAGCCCGATTGCGCGGCCATGCGTGAGTATTCGCCGACCTCGCAGTTGTGACCGACCTGGATGAGGTTGTCGAGTTTCACGCCGCGGCGAACTAGAGTTGCGCCCATAGTGGCGCGATCGATCGCGGTGTTGGCGCCAATCTCAACGTCGTCTTCAATTACCACGCCGCCGACTTGTGGCACTTTGATCAAGTCCCCGTTGTGCTCGACGAAGCCGAACCCATCGGCGCCGATGACTGCGCCGTTGAGCAGCGTCACGCGATTGCCGATGGTAACGTTCTCGCGGATCGATACCTGGCTATGGCAGGTGAAATCATCGCCGATGGAGACGCCGGCATAGATGGTCACGTGTGGATGAATGACGGCATTGCGGCCGACCCGGACGCGCGCGCCGATAACGCAGTAGGCGCCGATAGAAGCGCCCTCGCCTATCGCCGCGTCGAACGCGATTACCGCGGTCGGATGAATTTCCGCCGGCGGCCGGCAGGGCGGGAAAAAGATTTCGAGCACGCGCGCGAAGTCGAACGCGGGATTGGCGCTAATCAAGGTCGCGCACTTCGCCTGGTCAACCAGATCGCGCGGTACGATGGCAGCGGTGGCGCGCGATTCGCGCAACGCCGCGGCGTATTTCGCTCCCACCGCGAAGGTGATAGCGCCGGGGCCGGCGGCTTCGATGGGCGCGGGCACGGCGATTTCCACGGCGCCATCGCCGCTGAGTTCGAGCCCGAGTTTGACTGCGATCTCGTTGAGCTTCATACGTCGGCACCACCAACATCTTAAGTCACAATCTGAAGTTATACTTTACTCACGCTTCGGCGAAGGCGCCGAGGCGGGCGAGCGCTTGCGCCACTTCTTCGGGCGTGACCTGCCTCAGGCAATTGTAGTGATCGAAACGGCAGGTGCGCTGCAGACACGGACTGCATTCGATCGGATGGTAGATGGCGCTCGCGTGCGGGC
>JBOHWJ010000508.1:0-12621 GCA_050736495.1 Binataceae bacterium (SeqCode)
GATCGCTTCGCGCGGCACGCCGAGACCCAGTTCGAACTCAGGGCATACCGGCACGAACTCAACGAAGCGGCCGAACATTTCGACCAGGAAATCGTTGCGCTTATGGCCGCCGTCGAAGCGGACTTCCTGACCGAGCAGGCATGACGAAACGCCGATTTTGATTGAGTCTTGATCAACGGCGTCACTGGAGACCGGTGTCACTTTGCCATCACCTGGTTTTCGTAGCGATGCAGTCGAATTTGCGCGAGGCTGCCGCCGATTAGGTCGGGTTCTAGGCTACCGCCGATGCGATCGCGATTTTTTCCCGTCAAGGTTCAATCAGGCGAGCGCGTGCGGATAGCCAGACGTCAGCAACGGCATCTTGAGTCCCGCCAGCAACACGCGCCGCTCCAGCAGCGAAACGTACAAATCGGCCACCTCGCCATTGTCGCGCGACTTGAGCCCGTAGCGGATACATTCGTAGGTGAAGCCGCTTCCGGGCGGGCCAAAGAAATTGACGGCGCGCGGAAGCCATTCTCTGAGCGCCGCGTTGACGCGTTCGGGGCCGAATCGCGTGGCCGCGTCATGAAGTTCGCCCGCCGCGAACATCTCGTGATCCTGCTCCTCTTCGAGGATCACTTCGGCGGCGCGCGCATGCGGCGCATAGCTGGAATCCCTGTAGTTGACGCCGATCATAATGAGCCCCGTCATGTCGAGGCTCACGCTCGCCATCACGAGGTCCAGCTCGCCGCGTGCACGCTCGGCAAAATGGCGTGGCGCCTCGAACGACGGCGCCCTGACGGCCGTGATCATCGAACGGTCGGCATGCGCTTCGCTGGTGCCCAGCTCTTCGAGCAGGCGATAGACCAGGCGCGCATGCTTACGCTCCTCAGCGAGATTTTTCTCGACTGTGGGACGAATGTCGGGGTCGGTAACGGTAACGAGCGCGCGCTGATAACCCAGGGCGGTCAGTTTCTCGGCGAGCGCGTGCGCCGCCAGCAGCCGCGTCAGAACCTTGACGTAGTTGGGCTCGACGCGGCCTTGCTGTACGTCTGCGGCTTCCAACTCACCGGGAGCGAACTGCCGCCGTGGGGGCATCGACGCCTCGATTGCTAGCCGTTATGCGAAGGCAGAACCACGGTCGCACTGCCGGGCGTGCTCTTCTCGCCCTTGGCGTTTTCGAGCCAGATTTCGCAATCGACCAGGTGATTGTCGCCCTCGACGTGTTTGCGCACGACCTTGCCCTTGCAAACGACCTTCGAACCAGGCTGATCCATGCCGCGATACTGCACCGACAACTTCCTGAGCCATCCGTGCGATCCGGCGAAATCGGTCATTAGCTGGCCCAGGAACGCGTTCTTGAGGGCGCCGTGCAAAATCACACCGGGCAGGTTGTTCTTGAGCGCGAAATCCTTGTCGTAATGGATCTGGTAAAAGTCGCCAGAGGCACCCGCGTACTTCACCAATTGCTGGGTGGTTGGGTCCTTTTCGAGCGGTGGGACTTCGGTGCCCACTTCGACGTCTTCGAAATAAATTTGCTTGTGCGCCATCGCTAATTTTTCCTCTCCATCCGCATGCGCGGCTTAGTAGCGAATCCCGGTGGAACGCTGGATCGCGCAGACCACACCGTATTGGTTGGTGTAGCTGGTCTCGGTCGTGATGAAGATCATCGGACCGAGGCGTCCTTCGCTTTCGCGCAGGTCCGCAATCTTGCTTTGCACGGTGATGCGGTCACCCGGGCGGATCGGCTCGAAATACTCCCAGTCCGAGCCGCCGTCGAGCCCTCGATACGCCGGCATCTCGAGCTTTACGTCGGGAATCGCGGAGCCGAGCGAGCGGCAGAAGGTCGGTGGCGCGATCATCCCGCCGAAAGGCGTCTTGCGCGCCTCCCTCTCGTCATGGAAGAGCGGGTTGGGATCGCCAATCGCTTCGGCGAAACGGCGGATCGCGCCGCGTTCGACCTCGATCGTGCGCGCTTCCCCCGCCTTGCCGATTTGCGCGCGTGCTTCGTCGGTTACGTACTTGTTCGCCATCGCTAATCCCTTCGCGTTATAGGCCTGCTATCAACAGAGTCTATACCATACGTGCGCGACGCGCTGACAACCCGCCGCGAACTCGGACGCAGCGGCAATGGAGACTCGCGCGCTGCCGGGGTTAATATAGGAGTCACACTTCCGGAATTTTGCAAGCAGGAGGACTCGAGCGATGGCGAAACTCGGCGCCGACGAGATTGCGGCACAAATGAAAACTCTCTCCGGATGGCAATACAAGGACGACGCCATCAGCAAACTCTTCCGCTTCAAGGAATTCATGGACGGCATCCGCTTCATCAACCAGGTGGCCGCCCTTGCCGAATCCGCCGACCATCATCCGGATATCCAGGTAAATTACACGCGCGTGACCTTCACCTGCTCGACCCATAGCGAGGGCGGCGTGACCGGCAAGGACATCCGGCTAGCCGGGGAAATCGAGCGGGCGTTCGCCGGCTACGGCGGATAATGGAGGCACTACCGTGAACGGCTGACGGGCTTAATGGGCGGGGGCGCCATGCCCGCTCATGGTCACGCTGGGGCGAGGGAGCGCCCGCGACATCGGAGCTACCGTTTGCGCGGCACGAAATGCTGCACGCCCTTGCCGGCGTTATCGATCTCACGAATCAAATCCTTGAGATCTTCCGAATCTCCGACGAAATCAATTTCCGACGTGTCCACCACCAATAGTGGCGTCTCGTCATAGTAGAAAAAGAAATCGCGAAATGCGCCTGACACATGCTCCAGGTATTGCATGCTGATATGGCGCTCGAAGTCGCGATTGCGCTTGCGCAACCGCTCGGCCAGCACTTCCACCCGCGCGCTGATATAGACGACCAGGTCCGGCTTCGGCATACGCGCGTCGAGCAAGCGGTAGACGCTTTCGTAGAGTGCGGTCTCTTCGCTGGCGAGATTCAGATTGGCGAAAATACGGTCCTTGGCGAAAAGGTAATCCGCCACCGTGGCCTGGACGAACAGATCCTGTTGCGCCAGTTCGCGCTGCTGGCTATAGCGCGCCAATAAAAAATAGAGTTGGGCGGGCAGCGCGTACTTGTCGGAGTCTTCGTAGAATCGAGCGAGAAACGGGTTGCTGTCGGCGTCTTCGAGAATGAGCCGCGCGTCCAATTCACGCGAAAGCGCGCGTGCGAGGCTGGTCTTGCCCACTCCGATCGGCCCCTCGACCGCTATGTAACCTCCCCGCCGCTGCATCAAGGCGCCGAGCGCCTGCCTCCTCCCCCGTAGCGGACGGACCTTCGTCTATCGCCGTGGCGCCTGCACAACGGCGCATTCGCCGTTTAGCTAATTGGCTGCTGGCTTGGGCAGCGGGAAATGAATCCGCTCCTCCTTGATTTTCAGAAGCTCCACCGCCGCGCCACGGCGCGCAAACGCGCCGATAATCTCTTCGACCAACCATTCGGGCGACGACGCACTGGCGGTAAGGCCAAGCGTCCGCGCCCCGCTGATCATCTCCGGCTCGACATCGGCAAGTGAATCAACCAGGTACGCGCGACCGCCGCGCATCCGCGCAACCTCCACCATCCGGTTGGCGTTGGAACTCTGCTTTGACCCCACCACCAGGACGACATCGCTGACTTCGACCAGTTCCTTGACCGCGTTCTGCCGGTTTTGCGTCGCGTAGCAGATATCGTCGGTTTTTGGCATCGCGAGTTCCGGGAACCGCCGCCGAAGCTTCTCCATGATTTCGCGCGTGTCGTCCATACTGAGCGTCGTCTGCGTCGCCGCGGCGACTCGCGCCGGATCCGGCACATCGATTGACGCCGCTTCCTCGACCGTGCCGACCAACAGCATTTTGCCCGGCGCCACCCCGAGCGTCCCCTTCACTTCCTCATGGCCGGCATGTCCTACCAGGATGACGCTGCGGCCCTCGCTGGCGTAACGCTCGACCTCCAAATGGACCTTGGTTACCAGCGGGCAAGTGGCGTCTATCACGCGCAAGCCGCGCGTGCGCGCATGATTCCATTCGCTGGGCGCGACACCATGGGCGCTGAAAATTACGCGCTGACCTTCGGGCACCTCATCGAGATTCTCGACGAAAATGGCGCCTTCCTTTTCCAATGCCTCGAGCACGAAGCGGTTGTGAACAATCTGATGACGCACATAAAGCGGACGGCCAAATTCGCGCAGGGCGCCGCGTACGGCCTCCACCGCTCGATCAACGCCGGCACAGAAGCCGCGCGGTTCAGCCAGGATTATTTTTTCAACCGATGTTTCGCTGAAGGACATTGTTGCCGCCTTGATTAACGGATACTGGCCGCGCGGTCAATAATCACCACGGCGTGGAATCGCTCGTCATGTGCGGTATTCGCGAGCGCGAACCCGCGCCTTTCAATGCAGCTCGGGCGGATGCGAGGTCTGACAGCCGATCCACACCACGCCCCCTTCAAAATATTCTTTCTTCCAGATTGGGACGATTTCCTTGAGCCGGTCGATCGCGAAACGGCAAGCGTCGAATGCTTCGGCACGATGCGGCGCGGAGACCGCTATCGCCACCGAGGTCTCGCCGATATCCACGAAGCCGATACGATGCTGAATGGCGATGCGCGCGATTTTCCAGCGCTCACCGGCCTCCCGTGCGAGTCTGCGCATCTCGCTCAGCGCCATCGACTCGTAGGCCTCGTATTCGAGCCTGATAACGCGGCGGCCGGCGTTGTCCTGTCTCGTCGTCCCGGCAAACGTCACGGTGGCACCGGCGCCCGGATGAGCCACGGCGCGTTCCAGCGCCGGAACCTCGATCGGATCATAGCCGATCGAAATCGGGCCGACCCATGGCGCCTCGGCACCGCCGCTGACCGGCGGGATGAAAGCGACTTCGTCGTTATCGTGCGGCTGGTAGTCGTTTTTCACATATTCCTGGTTAACGGCGAAAGCGATACGGTCCTGATTACCGGCAAGGGCGGGGAATTCGTCGACCAGGCGGCGCCAGATCTCACCAACGGTGATGCCGTCCGGGAATTCGCGGCTGAATTCGGAAGCCCGCGCGCGCTCGCGCAGTGTGGCGAAGAGCTTGAGTGTGAACCGGTTCATAAGTGACAATTTCAGCTCACAGCTTGAGCAGATAGGCCATGTGGCCAAGCTCCGGGATCACAAGTTTTTCCATCGCGAGCCGACATCCGTCAGGCGAGCCGGGCAGCGCGACGATTATTTTACCGCGGCCAACGCCTGCAAGCGCCCTGCTGAGAAACGCCGCCGCTCCAATCTCCTGGTACGACAGCATTCGGAACAGTTCACCGAATCCCTCCAACTCCTTGTCGAGCAGCGGCCTTACCGCCTCGATAGTCGAGTCGCGCGCGGCGATTCCAGTGCCGCCGTTGATTATAACACCATCGAGATCGGCTAGCTGGCCGTGCACCGCGCGCCTAATGCGGTCGGGTTCGTCCGGGAGAATCTCGTAATGCGTTACACGATGGCCGGCCGCCTCAAGCAACTCCCGGATAAGCCGGCCGGAGACGTCGTTGCCCTGGTCGCGCGAATCGCTCGCCGTGATCACGCCCAGCTTGAGGCTTGCGCGGCCGTGGCCGTGCGCATGATGTTCATGTACCGGCATTAGTCTAAAGCTTTACAATACATGCGAGTCGATTATAAAGCGCTGGCCAATCCATCGGCGTGAGCGCACGCCAACTCGTGATCCAAGGCAAGATACGGCGCGATAGGAGCCGCGGCAAAGGCAACCTCAAAAACTCATGAAAGACCCGCTGCCGTTAAGCGCCGCTGCCGCTAATCAGCCGCCGGGCAGGCTAGCTACGCGCCCACGACGCACCGTTTTCCGCCGTGTGATCGTGGCGCTGATAATCGTCGCCGTCTTTCTTTTAGGCCGCCGCTTCGGCGCCGGCGCCGCGCTCAAGCAAATGCTCGATTGGGTGTCCTCGCTCGGCGCTATCGCGCCGCTGGTCTTCATCCTTATCTACATTCTCGCATGCGTACTGTTCCTCCCCGGCTCGATTCTGACGATTGGATCGGGTGCGCTGTTCGGCCTGTTATGGGGCTCCATATATGCTTCGATTGGCGCGACTGTCGGAGCCATCTGCGCTTTCCTGGTAGGGCGCTACGTCGCGCGCGAATGGGTCGCACGGAAACTCGAACGCTTCCCCAAATTCAAGGCGATTGACGCCGCGGTCGGTCATGAAGGATGGAAGATCGTCGCGCTGACGCGGCTCTCACCGATCTTCCCATTCAACCTGCTCAATTATGCCTTCGGGCTGACGCGGGTTTCATTGCGTGACTACGCGGTCGCTTCTTGGGCGGGCA
Organism: Binataceae bacterium (SeqCode); assembly: GCA_050736495.1. GTDB lineage: Bacteria > Desulfobacterota > Binatia > Binatales > Binataceae > JBOHWJ01. Next base: position 6,276 of record JBOHWJ010000508.1, read on the forward strand.
TGCTGCCGGGCACCGTGATGTATGTTTACCTCGGTTCGGTGGCCGGTGATCTAACCGTCGCCAGCGGCGGCATGACAAGGCGCACGCCCGCGTGGTGGGCGATTAACATCATCGGCCTTCTCGCAACAATCGCGGTAGCCTTGTACGCGGCGCATATTGCGCGCAAGGCGCTCAGCCAACAAACGCTGGCGCCGCCTCCGAATAACGGCGTCGGTCAACCCGCACACCATCATCCGACCGGATCCGCATAATCTCAGGCTCGCCGCCAACGTTCGTCTGTCGATCGCAACCGGGCTCCAACGCGGCGCCGGTTCGAGCTCATTCCGCGGGATCGACGGCATCCGCTAGCGCTCCTTGCTCCGCTCGGCAATAAATCTCACACTCGAAAGAGCGCCGCCGCAATCTATCGAGAGGCCATCACATGGGACAACTCGTCGAAGGAAGCTGGCAGAGCGAGGAACAAGCGTTCGGCCGCCGCGGCGACGGCCATTTCGTTCGCCGCGATTCCTCATTTCGCAATTGGGTTACGGCCGATGGCTCGCCCGGCCCCACCGGCGATGGTGGCTTTCCCGCCGAACCCGGCCGCTATCATCTTTACGTGTCGCTGGCTTGCCCATGGGCGCATCGCACGCTGATTTTCCGCGCGCTCAAGCGACTCGAAGCGACGATCACGGTCTCGGTGGTCGACCCCCTGATGGGGCGCGACGGATGGGCCTTCAGTGCGCCCGACGGCTCGATCACGCCGGGCTCTACTCACGACGATTTGCACGGTGCGCGCCTGCTCTCCGAGATTTACCTGAAGGCCGACCCACACTACAGCGGCCGCGTCACGGTGCCAGTGCTATGGGACAAACGGCGCAACACCATCGTCAACAACGAGTCGTCCGAAATCATCCGCATGTTAAACCGGGCATTCGACCGATGGGGCGACACCAGCGTTGATCTGTGTCCACCGGACCTCGCCGACGAAATCGATCGCATCAACGCGATCGTCTATAACAGCGTCAACAACGGCGTCTACAAATGCGGCTTTGCGACCACGCAGGCGGCTTACGAAACTGCGTTTGATGAGCTCTTCCGCACACTCGATGAATTGGAGGCGCGGCTGTCGCATCAGCGCTACCTGGCCGGACCGCGCATGACGGAGGCGGATTGGCGTCTGTTCACGACGTTGGTTCGTTTCGACGCGGTTTACTACGGCCACTTCAAATGCAATCTTCGCCGGCTAATCGACTATCCGCATCTATGGAATTACGCGCGCGAACTTTACCAGATTGCCGGCGTTGCCGAGACCGTTAATCTCGTGCAGATAAAGCGGCATTACTACGCCAGCCATGTGAATATAAACCCGACCGGAATAGTGCCCAAGGGTCCGGCGATCGATTTCACAGCACCACACGACCGCGCGCGCCTTTGATCGTGGCGCGAGCGCCGCTCCGGCGGCATTATCGGTAGGATACCGCCGCCATCTGGCGCAGGCTCTCGTTCCAGCGGCTGCTAATCTTCGTCCATGTCAGGCGATCACGCCGCGGCGGCGCGCCGCATCCTGATGGCACGGGCCGCAGGGTCAACGTTTCAATTCGGCTTGCCATCCCCACGGATTGTGGCCAGCTCTGGCAAAACCTGCCCACGCAACGGCGGCGATAAGAAGAACGGGACAAGCGCGATTGCTTTATTCGATCAATCTGGTTAGCTCTTGGCCGCGTATCTGGAGAGGATGACGTGGCCGACACTAAACCGGGCAGCCCCCCTGATCGCGACCTTCTTATCGCGATGGCGCGGGGCGACGCGGAGGCGCTACGCACCCTCAATGCGCGCTACGGCCAGATGTTAGCCGCCCTTGCCAAGCGCTTCGTCAACAACGAGTCCGACGCTGAAGAGATTGTCGCCGATGTTCTGTGGCAGGCATGGCGCAGTGCCGGTTCCTTTGATCCGTCGCGTGGATCAGTGTCGGTCTGGCTCATAACGCTCGCGCGAAGCCGCGCGATCGACCGCCTAAGAGCTATCAGGGCGCGTGAGCGGCCGCCCGGGGCTGAGCCCGATGCGGACCCTGTTTCCGATCCAGCAGTCGAGCTCGATCAGGCAGAGCGCGCGCGTATCGTCCGCGGCGCGCTTGCCACTCTGGACCCCAATGAGCGGATCGCGCTGGAACTGGCGTATTTTTCTGACCTATCCCAGTCCGAGGTCGCCGCAAAACTGGGGATTCCTCTCGGCACGGCGAAAACCAGGATCCGCGGCGCCATGGTGAAGCTTCGTCAGGCGCTTTCGAGGCGGCACGAATAGCATGGACCATCAGGAAATCAAGGACCTGCTTGCGCTTGCCGCGCTTGACCGCCTCGAGCCCGAAGAGGCTCGCGCGCTGGAGGAACATCTGCGCGCCGGCTGCGACGAATGCGAGGCCGAATTGCGCGAATTTCGCGAAGCCGCCGCTGCAATTCCACTTGGCCTCGATCCGGCGGGCACCGAAGAGCGTATCTGGCAGCGGCTTGACGCGCGCCTGCATTCGGCGGGCGCAGCGTCGGCAGGACCCAGCATAATGGGCGCCGATAGCTCGCAACCCCCTGCGGCGAGGAGCGTGGGATGGTGGCGCGCCGCGACCGGCGTAATGGCTGCGGCGGCAATCGCAATCGCGATTTACGCCGGCCTTCTCGGCAGCCAGTTGCGTCGCACCGCCACCGACGGTCAGCAACGAATCACATCGCTCGATACCCAGGTCGGAAACCTGCGCGCGGAACTGGATAGCGCTCGCGGTCAGGTCAGTACGCTCCAACACGTGCTTGCCGATCGTACGCGGCTGGAACAAGTACTGATGGCGCCTGACCTGCGTCTCACGCGGCTCGAACCGCTCCCGGCCGCACCCAACGCGCGGGCGATCGTCGCGGTAAGCAGCGTCAATCGCTCCGCGATGGTCCAGGCTTTCGGACTACCGCCAACGCCACCCGGGAAAACCTACGAGCTGTGGTGGATTACTAAGGAAAGCGGACCCGTGGCAGCCGGACTGTTTCAGGTCGAGAACGGCCGCAACGTCGTCGCGCCCGCCACGCCACCGCCCGCGGGCGAGCGCGTGCTGCTTAGCGCCGTCACCCTCGAGCCCGCTGGCGGCGTGAGCAAACCGACCGGCGCGATGTACCTCAAGGGCGCCGTCGCGTACGAATAGCCGCCCGCCCAATCCGCTGCATCCAGGCGATCGTATCTTTCTCACTGATTGACGAAAATCGATCGACTTGCGGTGGCGGTCACCGTCCGAGCGGGGCGCTTCAGCACCGGCCGCGATTTCGACCCGAACGGCCGCGTATTGTAAGAATTTTCTTTTTTGCGACTTTGCCAAATCCAATCGTTCGCCGCGCGCGTATCTAGGACATCCACCCACCTTCGGGATCGGCAATGGAGGAGCTATGAAGATTCCAATCTTTCGCCTGGCATTGGGCGCGGTATTCGCCGTCGCTTTCGCCACAACGGCGGCATTCGCGCAGGATGCATCATCCACCACGCTTGCGCCAAATCAGACGATGGGATTTGGCAACGGCAAGCTGCTCACTTTCACATACGAGCAAAATTACGATTGTGTCGATCAACCCACCAATGACCTGGACTTCAACCAGGAAATGGCGGAATCAGATCCTGCGGAGTTCCAGACACCGATATGCCAGGTAGGCGTGCAACCTACTATAGATCCGACGGGACGGAAATTCAGCAAACACACCGCAATTCTTTACGTTCTGGTCCCGATGTTCTCGGTCGACAACGACCAGAATCCGAATGACGCGATCGCATGTCCGGCCGGGGTAAGGTCCAGCACGCTTTGCGGATCAGCACTCGGGAGCACCCTAATACAATTGTTTGGCGCGGTACCCGAGGCTTTCAAAACCACTCCGCTGGTGGCTACGCAGTGTCCGGATCCGGGGTCGCCTCCGGGTACCTGCACGATGCATAGCTCGACCGTTGATCTGGGCACGGCTCTGGTTGCACTAGGGAAGCTCCCCCCTCCCGCCACCAATATCTTTGTACCAACGCCAAATCACAGCCACGTGATCGACAATTCACTGGTCAACACGAAGAAGCCGATTTGGTGGGAGGTCAAACCGGTGTTAGTAACGAATCAGGCCGATTGGCCGACAGCCGACGGCGGCAGCGGGATAACCTCGGCCAAGGAGATGGATGCGGCGGAAAAGGCCGGTGACGCGATCGAGGTCCCGTCCAACTTTTATCTTTTCTTTAGCTCGAAAGGCATGAAACACATGACCATGTAGAGTGTGCGTCGTAGCCTGTCACTGGTTTCCGGGGCGGCGTCGGCTTCGTTCACGGGGCCGGCGCCGCCTATCACATGAAGGGCCGCCGCCACGAATCGGTGCGGCGCCGAGCCGGCACTATTCCAAGCGGACCTCGTCGCCGACCGCGATTTCTCCGGTGCGAGCGACCGAAGCGTACATCCCGACGTTTTGCGCCGACTCGCGCACGATCGTCCGCAGCACCGATGGATCCTTTGGTAACTCATCCTGCGGCAGCGTCGGCATCACGCAGCGCGGACAGGGCACTTCGAGCTTTATCCGCACCTCGCCAATAGTGATCGTCTGTCCGCTCCATTCGAGATCGGCAAATCCGCTAACGGCCCCGTCGGTCTCGATTAGGATATTGGGCCGGAAGCGGCGCACGTCGAAGTTGGCCGCCGGATTTCGCCGCGCCAACTCGCTCAGCGACGCGGTCGTAATGAGATGAAGCGGAAAGGCGTCGAAATAAGTTCCGAGCGGCGACGTAAATTTGATTATTTCCGGCGGAAACACACTCAGGTCGGGTATCGGCTCGTCTGCCGTGCGTCCGAAGATATCGCGCAATTCCTGCACCATGTCGGGATTGTCGGGCCGCGCGCGGCGATAGAAATCCGTCGATTCCGGCGGCTGAATCGGCCACAACGTCACCGGTCGTCCCACGAGCGCGGACAATTTCTCGTTCGCGAGCGTATTGCCGGTGCGCACACATTCGCCGGAGGGCAAAATGATGTCGGCGTCGGGAACGCGCCCGGGCGCCGGCTCCGCGACATACGCCGCATGGCAGCGCATTAGATCCGGCATTTTTTTCGCGCCGCGAATCTCGCCGACTCTCTCATCGCGCAGCGCCCATCCGCGATCGCCGATAATTCCCAAGACGCCGACCGGACTTCGTTCGAGCCGCTCTCCCGCCATCGACTTGACTGGAAATCGCCAGATCTCCTTGATTGCTCCAATTACCCGCATCACGTCTCCTTCGGAGCGCGCGCCGTTCATGCCGCGCGGCGCCGCGCCAATTCGCCCCCGCAATTGGGGCAGACGTGATTGTACCCCACCTCGCACTCCGGACAATAAGTGCATTGGAAGGCGCAGCACCATGCCTCGGCCGCTGGCGGAACCGGCTTGTGGCATTTTTCGCATTCCTGCTTGGGTGTGCTCATCAGCCGCAACAGCCGCGCGTTAGCTTCCTCGCGGTCAGCCGCCGCTAACAGAGCTTCACGCGCTTTGGCGTTGGGCTCCGCGTCGGCCCATGCTCGGTATATCGAGGCACCGCCATGTTCGAGGCGCGCTAGCAACGCCATTTGTTCCTGGCGCGGTTTGTCCGCGAACCACGACGCCATCACCTGCTCCGGATCAGCCGTTTCTTCTTTCATCGCAAAACCTCGCCAGCAAGACAAAATCGCAATACCGCGCGCGGTCAGGTGGATCGTGCCTCCAGCACCATCTGCGTCTGCGTCACCAAGGCGAGGAGCCGTCCCTCCTGCGAGATCACGCGCGTCTGCCAAACCATCGTGCGCCGCCCGCGATGCAGCGGGAGACATTCACCCATCACTTTGCCGCCCACCGGCGCCGGCGCAAAGAAGTTCGTCTTCGACTCTATCGTGGTGGTGCTCGCACCGCCGCGCAGATTGAGAAAGGTCGCGGCGGCGCCGAGGGTATCCGCAAATGCCATCACCGCACCGCCGTGGAGGACCGCGGAGACCGTGCACATATCGTCGCGCACGAGCATTTCGGCCTTCACGCACTCGGGCGCGGCGCTCACGAATCTTATTCCGAGTAGCTTCGCAAATGGCAACTGGATTTGTTCGAGAACGTTTAGTGAATCCACTTTGACTCCCCCTATTACGTCATGACGACCGGACTTCGCCGCACCGACATTAAGCGCAAGCGCACCAGCGGCTCGCCGGCTATTGCTACACGCTCGCCGCACCCACCGAAACGTCGGCGAAGCGCGCGGCTGCTTGCGAGTTTAATTTTAGTTCAACCGATGGACTCGACAAAGAACCACTTTACGAATAAATGATAGAACCACTCTAAAGCTGCGGCGGCGGCGATTCCCATGGCGAAAGGGTGAAATGCTT
>JBOHWJ010000509.1:0-5652 GCA_050736495.1 Binataceae bacterium (SeqCode)
CCGATGGCGTATGCGAGTTCGAAAGCCGCGCTGGTGCAGTTGACGCGCTGTGCCGCCGCGGAGTTGGGCGGCCACGATATCAACGTCAACGCCGTCGCCCCCGGTATTACCGCCACCGGGATGACGCGGCCGATGGGCGACGCCGAAGCATTGCAGCGTATCGCGTCGAGCGGTCCGCTGGAGAACCTGTTCCATCGCGTCTCGCAACCGGAGGACGTGGCGGCGGCTATCGTGTTCTTGTGCATGCCCGCGAGCCGGCAAATTACGGGGCAGACGATTCATACCAGCGCGGGCGCGGTGGTGTAAGGCGCCGCGGTAATCGCTTTTCTCCACTGGTTCTTCAAGTGGGCGATCACGCTCGGGACAGTCTGGGCGTTCGTGAATATGCGCAAGCCTGCGGCACCGGGCAGGCTGGATTCGCGGCCTGTTCGTACGAGACTTCGCAACTCGTGGGGGTTCCGCAGTTACAGAGTTTGGCGGAGGCCGGTGTCCGACGCCTGCTGAATCGCGTCGAGCAGTTCGTGACGTTTAACCGCGAGGTCGAAGCCGGGGCTCACGGCTTTTCCTTCGCGAATGCCCTCGGCCATCCGCACGAAAAGCTGTCCGACGTTGAACGCCGGTCCGGCTGGTACGGCGGGTGGAACCCAGCGATAGCCCTCGGGGATAACCAGGTCCGCCAGCGCTTTGCCGCTGCGCGCACCACGCACGATGAACTCGGAGATCTGCACGCTCGGCCGCTGGCGCGAGTCGGCCGGCACGATCGCCAAATCGCCGTCGGTGCCGTGAATTTCCAACAGGAAGCCAGTGCCGTTGGCGGTGCCGCCTTTGACGTGGACCGATGCGACCGCGCCGCTTTCCAGCACGCCGCTCACGAGCACCTGGTCGGGCGAGGTCATCGGGATAGTCTCGCCGCTCTCGACGACCTTGATTTGTCGGCGCTGAGTCGCGACGACGCCGAATACTTCTTTGAACTCGCCGAGGCAGAAGCAGAGGGCGTCGATGGAATGTCCGCTGGGAATAGTCATCAGGGTCGCGCCAGTCGTGCGGTCAGCCAGGTAGGCGCGGGAGGCGGTGAACTCGGTGCCCCATCCCGGCGTCGCTACGACCATCGTGCACGCGAGTACTTTGCCGACATAGCCTTGCGCGACCAGGTCGCGAACGCGATTAACGGCGCGGGATCCGCGTGCCTGCAGTCCGACCATATGGCAGAGGCCTTTGGTCGCGGCCAGATCACGCATCTGGCGCGCCTGTTCGGTGGTCGCCGCGAGCGGCCATTCGCAGAAGAGGTGCTTGCCGGCATTCAAGGCCGCCATCCCCATTTGATGGTGAAAGGGCACGCGCACGCAGATGGAGACGAGATCGACATTGGGGTGATCGACCATTTTGCCGGGGTCCGAGAAGGCGAACGGAATCCCGAAATGCTTGGCGGTTTCGTCGGCGGTTTCCTGGCGGCTGGTGCATACCGCCGTGATTTCAAACTCGGGAAGCGCGCGCAATGCGGGAATATGGGCGCTGCCGCCCCATCCATAGCGCACATTCGCTCCGATGATCCCAACGCGGATTTTATTCGTCGCCATGGTGATTCGTTCCTTTGGATGTTCTCGCGCGTATGAATGTGCTTCCGGCGATCGGTGACAACGATCGTCACGAGAGTTTTGCCGCCGGGTCGATCCAATCGCGCGCGAGTTGTTCGATTTTCCGCACCAACTCCTGCTCGTTGGAAGGCGGAGCGAAAGTGGTGATTACGACCTGATCCGCGCCGGCGTCACGATAGCGTTTGAGGTCGTCTTCCGTCATCGGCTTGGACTGCGGTGACGCCGCCACTTCGATGTCGGAGCGCTTGCGCCCGTTGGCCTTGAGCAACTCCTCGAGCCGGCGGATTTTCGCCGCCGCTTCATCGGCCGTGAGCCGGTAACCGATCCATCCGTCGCCGTATTCGGCGACGCGGCGCAGGGCCGGGCCGCTTTCACCGCCGAAGAAAACCGGCAGCGCCGCGCCCTGCACGGGTTTCGGATAGCACAAAGCGTCATCGAAGCGAACGAATTCGCCATTGTAGGAATTCACCTTGTCGTCGCCCCATAGCTGACGCATCGCGTCGATATATTCGCGGGTGCGATCCGCGCGGCGCTCCCATGGCACGCCGAGGGCGTCGAACTCCTCCTTGAGCCATCCAATGCCGACGCCGAGCGTCACGCGTCCGCCGCTGAGGAAGTCGAGCGTAGCGACGGTTTTCGCGAGCGCGATCGGATTATGTTCGGGAACGAGGCAAATTCCGGTGGCGATCCGAATTTTCGAGGTCACAGCGGCCACGCATGCGAGCGAGATGAACGGATCGAAAATTGGCGCGTCCATCGCGCGCTGCATTTTGCCGTCGTCCGAATAGGGATATTTGGAAGCGTACTTATTCAGCAGGACGAGGTGTTCGGGAGCCCAGAGAGTCGCAACGCCGAGCCGTTCCGCGTTCACGGCGAAGGCCTTGAGCAGTCCCCCACCCATCATGGCTGGCAACGATCCCGCGACCAATCCTATCTTCATTTTTCCTCTCCTTTATGGAGACCTGGCTAATCGAACGGCCCACGTTCCGAGCAATCTCTCGTTGGCCATACAAAGCGCTTCGGAGGGAGAGCGTCAATCGAGCAAGCCGAAACGTATCTACTCGGCGGCGGTGAGTCTGGCGAAGCCCGCTTCGAGATCCGCAATTAGGTCATCCGGGTTTTCGAGACCGGCATGGATACGCACCCCCCATCTCGCTTCATCGCCCGCCGCATTGCCCATTTCCGCGCGGTAACGGCTCAGCTTGAAGGGCGCCGCAAGGCTCTCGAAGCCGCCCCACGAATAGCCCATTCCGAAAAATTTCAAGCCATCCATCATCGCCGCCAGTGCGCGCTTGCCGATATCGCTCCTTAATGTGAACGAGAATAGGCCCGAGGCGCCGGTAAAATCGCGCTGCCAGAGCGCGTGGCCAGGGTCGCTCGCGAGAGCGGGATGAAACACCTTCCGCACTTCGGGCCGTTGTTCGAGAAAACGTGCGAGCGCGAGACCATTGCGGTAATGAGCGGCGAGCCGCACCGCCATCGTGCGGAGGCCGCGCAAGGCAAGATAAATGTCGTCGGCCCCACTCATCTGGCCGAGATCGCGATGCGTATTTCGGAGCGCCGTCCACATATCCTCCGTGCACGTGATGGTTCCAAGCATCGCGTCGGAGTGGCCGACGATGTACTTGGTGGCGGCCTGAATCGAGACGTCGACGCCGTGCTCAAAAGGCTTGAAGAAAAGCGGCGTTGCCCACGTATTATCCATCATCACGACCGCTCCGCGCGCATGTGCCGCACCCGCGATCGCGGGTACGTCCTGAATTTCGATCAGGCCGCTCGAAGGCGATTCGACGTATATGATCTTGGTATTGGGGCGGATCAGTTGAGCGATATCAGCGTCAATCACTGGATCGTAAAAGGTCGTTTCGACGCCGAATTTTTTCAGCACCGTGTCGCAGAAGCGCCGCGCCGGCGGATATGCACCCTGCGTCATCAGCAAGTGGTCGCCCGCCGACAGAAACGCCATCAGCGCGGTTGTGATCGCGGCAAGGCCGGACGGCGCGAGGCGGCAGTGTGCGCCGCCTTCGAGTTGCACCATCGCATCTTCGAGCGAGGCGCTGGTCGGAGTGCCGAGCCTGCCGTAAGCGAAATGAAAATTCGCGGGATCGTGCGCCGCCGCGTCGAACTGCTCGAAGGTCTCGAACAGGATGGTCGACGCTCTGAAGACCGGAGTGTTGACCACACCGTAATGGGAATGGGGATGACGCCCGGCGACAACCGCGATGCTTTCGTCTTTCATGGTAATGGTTGTGCGTCAGGAGATGGCCGGGATACAAGCCCGCGCGCGCGTATGCCGTTTGTTTTGCGCATTCGCGGCGAATTGTAAACGGGACCTGCAGTGAAACGATCCGTCGGCGGCCGGGATCCGCGTCACGCGACGAAGCGGAACATGATCTGTTCGCCGAGAATGCGCATGTAATGCATCTGGCTATCCAGATCACGCCCGCTCGGGCTCACCCATAGCCTGGTGGCGCCAGCCTCGGCGAGTTCTTCGATGCGCGCGATCCAGTCGCGCGGATTGCCGGCCAAGGCGAAACGGCGGATGGCATAGTCGGTCAGGCCGAGTTGATCCATGCGTTGGGGATTGCGGCCGCGGCGAAGCACGTGATCGTAAAGCACGTAGCCATCGACGTATTCCTGGATGCTCGCCCTGAAGTCGTTCGGCACATGCTTGCCGTCGAGACCGGATCGCATCGAATGATTCAGGATAGACGACACTGAAGCCTTAACGCTCTCGATAGCCTTTTCGCGGTCCTCGTTCAGTGACGTTCGCGTGGTGAACCAGATCTCGACGTCGGATGGATTACGGCCCGCCTCACGGGCGCCGGCATGAATCCGAGCGATGGTGTCCTCGATCACTTCCGGTAGGAGGCCGGTGCCGGCGATGACGCCGTCGCCGATTCGGCCGCCCAGGTGCAGCATCTTAGGACCCTCGGCGCAAATTGAGATTGGAATGCGATTGCGCACCACGCTCGAGGTCCAGCGTACGCGTTGCGGCCGGCCCTGATAGGCCGCCTCGCCGGTGGCCAGCAGGCCGCGCACGCAAGCCACGAACTCCTCGATTCGCGTGCGCGAGGCGATCTTGTAGCCGATGTTGAGGACTGCGCTGTCGCCGCTGGCGATATCCATGAAGGCGCGGCCGCCGGTCAGGCTGTCGATGGAGGCGAGGAAGGACGCCATTACCTGGGGCTCGCGCGTGAGCGGGTTGGTGGGACGCAGGCCGATGCGCGCGCGTGTTGATGCGATCGCCATCACGGTGGCGCGCACGTACGCGTCGCCGCCGATAAAGGCGCTGTCGTACGTGCCGATGGCTTCCGCTCCGTAGTCTTCGGCCATCTTCACGAGGTCGTTGAATTTGCCGACCTCTTCGCGGCCGAACAGTGATCCGCCGGAGGCCACGCTGATGCCGAATGAGACTTTCACGCGACGTTCTCCTGATGGGTGTGGTTGATCACGCGACACACGGTAAGACAAATACCACACCAAGTGTCCCGCGTAGAAAGGCTTGATGAAGGCGCGCTCGAACGCGGCGTCCTTACGCGCCGAAGTAGCTAAGTCCGGCGCGGATCGCGATGAACCAGACCGCGATGGTGGCGGCGAGGTAGAGGTAAAACCGCAGTATGATGAGATTGAACGTGCAGTGGACTGCGCTATGCAATACACGAAAGGCCACGAATATCCAAGCGGCGTATACATACACCGCATCCACCTGATGGGTGACAAACAGATAGAGCGTGAGCGCGTAGAAGAGCACCGGAATCTCGAACAGATTCTTCAGGTTGTCGGATGGGTTGGCCACGGCGGGAGGCGAGAGGCGTGCGAGCGCACCGGGCGCGGCAAGATCCGTCGAAGTAATCTTGCCGCTGGTGATAAAACTAATGCGGCGAATGTACATGTACACCCAAACCAGAAGTGTCAGAAGCATGGTAGCAAAGAAGGGACCGAAGATTGCCGACTGAGCCATAATGTCCTCGATGCTTGATTGACAACTTGACAAATAAGAATCTGCCGGAAGCCCGCGATCGCCGCAACGCCGCGCGCGCCTTCGGCGCGAGGC
>JBOHWJ010000510.1:0-4328 GCA_050736495.1 Binataceae bacterium (SeqCode)
CCCTGATACGGTTCGAGGAACGACGGATGATTGTGGCTCTCGATTTTAAATACGGCGACCCAGCCGTCACCAATGTCGATCGCGCCCGCGTTTTCACCCGGCCCGCCGACGACGTTTTTGCCACTCATCGGCAGCATCCTGAGATGCTTTCGCGAGGATTTGTACGAGCAGTGTTCCGACCACATCACGGAAAATGCACCTAACTCGGTGAAGGTGGGCGTGCGGCCGAGACATCGTTCGATCGCCCGATACTCGTCGTCGCTCAAACCATGCGCGCGCGCCTGCTCGAGGTCGACGACGGGATCGCCCGCAAACGCCAGCGGCGGCCGGTTCATCCGGCGCTCTCGATTACGGAATGGAACAATTTGAGGCCATCATCGCCGCCCAGCATCCGCTCGACCGCATGCTCGGGATGGGGCATCAGGCCGAAAACGTTGAAGCGTTCGTTGGCCACGCCCGCGATCGCATGCATCGAGCCGTTCGGATTGGCGCCGTCATCTTCGGCGCCGGACAAATTGACATAGCGCAGCAGCACCTGGCCGCGCTCTTCCATCGCGGCGAGTTCGCTTTGCGGAGCAACGTAGCGGCCCTCGCCATGCTTGATCGGGAGCCGCAGTAGTTGACCGGGTGCGGCGGCGCAGGTGAACGGCGTGCGGGCATTTTCGATCCGCACGGTAACGTAATCACAGATGAAGGAGAGCGATCGGTTGCGTGTGAGCGCACCCGGCAGCAGACGGGCCTCGCAAAGGATTTGGAAGCCGTTGCAGATACCGATCACCAGTCCCCCCGCAGCGGCGAAGCGGGTGACGCTCTTCATGATTGGCGAAAAGCGTGCGATCGCGCCGCAGCGCAGATAGTCGCCGTAACTGAAGCCGCCGGGTAACACGACGCAATCAGCGTCCCGCAGGTCTTCATCCTTATGCCACAAGAGCCGCGCCTCCTGGCCCATCACGTCGCGCAGCGCGCACAACGCGTCGCGATCGTCGAGCGAGCCGGGAAACGTTACGACGCCCCACTTCATCCGCCTTCAACCTCGAAGCGGTAGTCTTCGATAAGCGGGTTGGTAAGCAGTTGATCGCACATTTTCTTCACGGCTTCATGCGCCGCCGCTTTCGACGCCGCGTCGATTTCAAGCGTGATGTAACGGCCGATACGGACCTGCGTGACACCGTCGAAGCCGAGGCTCTTGAGCGAGTGCTCGACCGCGCTGCCTTGCGGATCGAGGATTCCGCTGCGCGGCGTGACAAAGATTTTGACTTGCACCTGCAGCCGCACTCGTGCCAGGCCCCTCAGCTCTCCACCCGGCGGAGCATCTCGTGATACGCCGCTTCGACATCGCCCAAGTCGCGGCGGAAACGATCTTTGTCGAGTTTCTTGCGAGTGGCTTTGTCCCAAAAGCGGCAGGTATCGGGGCAAATTTCATCTCCGAGCAAAATGCCGCCGTGATAGCGTCCGAACTCGACCTTGAAGTCGACCAGGATTATTCCGCGCTCGTCGAGGAAACGGCCGAGGACTTCGTTGACCTTGAGCGCCATCGCATCAATGGTCTTCAGTTCCTGCTCGGTCGCCCAACCGAAGAGGATAGCATGGTCCGCCGTGATGAGCGGATCGTCGAGTGGATCGGACTTGTAATAGTACTCGACCACAGGGCGCTTGAGCGCTTCGCCTTCCTCGCGGCCGAGCCGCTTCGCCATCGAACCGGCGACGATATTGCGCACCACGGTCTCGACCGGAATGATCTGTAGCCGCTTGCACAGCATCTCGCGGTCGTCGAGCCGGCGCACGAAATGGGTCTTGACGCCATTTTTCTCGAGCAGCGTGAAGAACAGCTCGGACATGCGGTTGTTGACCACACCCTTATCTTCGATGGTGCCGCGCTTCCTGGCGTTGAAGGCGGTCGCGTCGTCCTTGAAGTAAGCGATCACGAGGTCAGGGTCGGAAGTGGAATAAAGTTTCTTCGCCTTGCCCTCATAAAACATGTCGAGCTTCTCGGGAGCCGCTTCCACTGTGATACCTCCGTCAGCGGTTAACCGCATAACTAACATTTTACTTGCCGATGGCCGCCGGACAAAACCATCGCATGACACGTTGGGCCCGCGCGCCACCATGATTATTCACAAAGGCAGTATTTAATTCACAACCTCGGCATGCGCCACGGCGGGATTATCAACTTTTGGCTTTGGCCGCACCGCCCGGAGCGAAACGCTCGACCAGTTCGGTGGCCAGTCCGACATAAGCTGACGGCGCCAACTGCCGGAGCGCCGTGCGCGCGCGCTCGTCGAGGTCCAGCGTCGCTATAAAGTCCGCCATCGTGCGGCCGTCGATGGCGCGGCCGCGGGTCAATTCCTTCAACCGTTCGTACGGGTTTTCGAGCCCGTGGCGGCGCATCAGGGTCTGAATCGCCTCGGCCACGACCTCCCACGCCTTCTCGTCCGCGAGGTCCGCCGCGATGCGCGGTTGATTGACCTGGAGCTTGCTCATCCCACGCTTGAGCGAGGCCAGCGCGACGAGCAGATGGCCGAAGGCGCCGCCGATGGCGCGAATCGCGGTGCTGTCGGTCAAATCACGCTGCCAGCGCGAGACCGGCAGCTTGGTGCCCAGATGCTCGAACGTCGCAGTCGCGAGGCCGAGATTGCCCTCGCAATTCTCGAAGTCGATCGGGTTTACCTTGTGCGGCATCGTCGACGATCCGACTTCGCCCACGACTGTGCGCTGGGTGAAATAATCAAGCGAGATGTAGCCCCAGATATCGCGTGCGAAACCGATGAGGATGGTGTCGATGCGCACCATTACAGCAAGCAATTCGGCGACGAAATCATGGCTCTCGATCTGGGTGGTGAGCGGGTTCCAGGTCAGGCCGAAGCTTTCGACGAAACGGCGCGAATGCGCGATCCAGTCGACTTCGGGATAGGCGAAAATGTGCGCGTTGAAGTTGCCGACGGCGCCATTGAGCTTGCCAAGATACTCCTGGCGCTTTAGCTGATTGAGTTGGCGGTCGAGCCGCCAGGCGAAAATCGCGAACTCCTTGCCGACGGTGGTGGGGGACGCCTCCTGCCCATGCGTACGCGCGATCATCGGCAGCGCCTTGTAACGATGCGCCAGCACCGCGATTTCATCGCGCGTCCGTTCCAGCGCCGCTCTCAGCTCACGCTCGGCAAATTCCTTCAGCATCAGCGCGTAGGCGAGGTTGTTGATGTCCTCGGAGGTGCAGGCGAAATGGACCATTTCGAGCGGCAGATCGAGCCTTAACGCGGCGAATTTCTCCTTGAGGAAGTACTCGACCGCCTTGACGTCGTGATTGGTGGTCGCTTCGAGCTCTTTGACCCGCAGGCCGTCCGTGACTGAAAAATCCTCGTAGAATGTACGCAGGCGTCGCGTGGTTTCATCCGCTATAAGCGCGAGCGCATCAATCGCGGGATTGGCCGCAAGCGACAGGTACCATTCCACTTCTATCCGCACGCGGTAGCGGATCAGCGCGTATTCGCTGAAATATGCCGAGAGCACGCGGGTACGCGCGCGGTAGCGCCCGTCGATCGGGCTCACCGCCATCAGCGCCTGTTCGGCCTCGATTCGTTTATCTTCCGGTATGGCCGAATCCTCCGTCGCCGCGTGCGGTCGCGTCGAGCTCGCCGACTTCGACCAGTTCGGCGCGCACAACCGGTGCGATCACCAGTTGGGCAACGCGGTCGCCCGGGCTTATCGTTAACGGCCGCTCGCCGAGATTTATCACGATCACCATCAGTTCCCCGCGATAATCGGCGTCGATGGTGCCTGGCGAATTGACCAGCGCGAGGCCTTCGGCGAGCGCGCGACCACTGCGCGGGCGCACTTGCCCCTCGTAGCCGGCGGGAATCTCAAGGGCGATGCCGGTCGGTATCGCGACGCGCTCCAACGGCTGGAGCGTACGCGCGGCATCGAGGTCCGCGGTCAGGTCGAGGCCCGACGCATCCTTGCTGTGGTAGCGCGGCATCGGCGCCGAACGGTCGCGCATCCGTTTGATCTTTATGATTGGCGTCATTTGAGGAATGGGCGCGCCGCCTGGCGGAACCGGCGAGTCCGCACTATCGCGCCTTCAGCGCTTATCACTTAAGTCAAATTTGAATTCGCCGCGCAACCTGGGACGCAGGCTCGCGCTGCTCAAGGCCGTGGGCATGTTCAGACCGTGGCAGGCGTATGTAGGTCTGACTTCTCTTAATTATATCAATGCGCTCCATTGTTCTAGCCTCCTCGATTATAGAATAGAGCCGTATAAGATGTCGTCCATAATATCAATTTGCAAATCAGTTTTATGTCATCTATTTGCTAATATTGACGATTGGAGCTGGTAG
>JBOHWJ010000511.1:0-16787 GCA_050736495.1 Binataceae bacterium (SeqCode)
CCATAGCGTCGCGTGCGCGCAATGCCGATGAATTATATGAGTTGATTCGCGCTCATGGCGCGATTGCGGCCGCGGAGTTGGCCAAGCGCGTTACCGGAGATGACGCTGTATTGATCGGCGAACTGACGGCGGAAGGGCGCGTGGTACGTGCGCGTCTGATCGCGGGGACTTCGGATGCGGCCGACGTGATTGTCGCCGTGGAAGACGCGTCGGTGTTTGCCGCCGCTTATCCGCGAGCGGAATTCGACGCTACCCACGGGGTAGTGGCTGCCGTGGCGACGGACGGCTCGGATGACGCGCCGGCCGCGGAAGAGGCACGAATCGAGATAGTTCGGCGCGCACTCGCAACCTCGGGTCCGGTCACGGCACAGCAGCTTGCCGCCCGCCTATGGACGGCGTGCACGATTATCGAGGGCTGTTGTGCAACGCTCGAAGCCAAGGGCCAAATCTTTCGTGGCCATTTCGTAACATCATCCGCGGCGCTTGATGCGAATTCGCAAAGGGTTGCCGATATGCGGGAAGATGCTGTGCAATGGTGCGACCGTTATGTACTCGAACGAATCCATCGCCAAACTCTGGGCCGCTTGCGGGCTGAAGTAGAGCCGTGCGCCGATCATGAATTTGCGGCGTTCCGGCTCCGCTGGCAACGTATCGGCGGTGTTGGCGGACCGGGCGATCGTGATGAGGTGGGCGCGGTGCTCGAACAATTGTCCGGACTCGCGTTCACGCCTGAGCTCTGGGAGCGTGCGATTTTACCCGCGCGGGTTCCGGGTTACCGGCCGGAGTATCTCGACCTGCTCTGTATGAGCGGTGAAATCGTATGGGTCGCAGGCCCAGGTGGTGGTGAAGCCGGGGCGGCGGTCGATACGGTTCCCTCGGCTGTGGCATTTCTGCCGCGACAGTTCGTGTCATCGTCGCGTCAGCGCAACGTCGAGCCTGCCGACGCGAAAGAGCGGACGACGCTTGAGGCGCTGGCCGCGGGCGGCGCGCAATTCCTCGACCGGGTAGCCGAACGGGCCGGCCTCTCCGAACGTGACGCGCTGGCCGCGCTGTGGCGCCTGGCGGCGCAGGGCAAGGTTTCGAATGACAGCTTTGGGCCACTGCGGCTGCTGTGGTCGGACCCCGGGGCGGTGGACGCGCTCGCGTCACGCCGCGAGCATGGCGGGCTGAGCCGTCATGACGCGGCGCTCCGCGCGCGGCTCAAATCGAGCCTCTCCGGCCGATGGTCGGCTATTTTGGCCGGCCCGATTGATTGCGGAGAGGCCGGCGAGGGAGGCCCCAGCGAGGCGCGACGAGATGATACGACGGCGGAAGCTGACGCGGCCAAAGAGTTCGCCCGCCTGCTGCTCGCGCGCAACGGAATCCTGACGCGGGAGATGCTGGCGCTGGAACGGGCGTCGGTCCGATGGCATGATTTGGCGTCCGTACTGCGCCGGATGGAGTACGGCGGTACGATTCGGCGCGGTTACTTCGTGCGCGCGCTTTCAGGCGAGCAGTACGCGTTGCCGGAGGCGCTCGAGATGTTGCGCGCGATGCGCGGCGGCGATCCCGCCAGTGCTAACCCGATTGCTCTAAGCGCCGCCGACCCTGCCAATCCATACGGCGTGCTGTTGCCTGGATGCGGAATCGCGCGCGACCCGTCGAACCTGATCGTGGTGCGCGGCGGGCGCGTCATGCTCGGGTTTGCCGCGCGCGCCTTGATAGCCGTCGAGCGGCTGGACGATGCGTCTTTCGGGGCCGCGCTTGTGGCGCTGATGGCGCTCAAACCGAAACTGGTGGTCGAGACTATCGACGGCGGCCCTGCGCTTGAATCGGATCGGGTCGGAGTGATGGCCGCGATGCGATTCCATTCGGACGGCCGCGCGCTCGTTTACGACGGGTTGCCCGGACCGGCGCCGCGCCGGCGCGTGCGCGATCCGCTCGAAAATTCAAGTTCCAGTTAAGCCTTAACTTTGCCGCGGGCGTTGCCGGATGCGGGTTGAGTCGCTGCGCGCGCCGCGTCGCCGAAGCGCGCGCCGCGTCGCCGAAGCGTGCGTCGCGTCGCATCACGCGCGGCGGCGCGCAAGCGCCGTAAGCTCACACGCGCCGCCGCGGCTGTCACTCGATGCGGCTGTCACTCCATGATGTGCGGAAACTCCTCCCAATCCTCGGGCGCGTGGCTAATCCAGAGCCTGGCTTCGCCGCGCGCCTGAATGTCCTTGAGGCGCTTGATCGAGGCGCTCGCCGCTTCGATGTCGTAATCGCTATCCATCGCGGCCAGCGTTTCGAGTTGCGGACGGATGTGGATGGTATCGCCGGTGAGGATGACGCTGTCGTGCTTGAGCCGCACCTGGAGCGAGCATTCGCCCGGCGTATGGCCGGCGGTCTTGAGCATCATCAGGCTGCCGTCGCCGAAGAGGTCGGTATCGCCGGAGAGTTCCTTCCAATCGAAACCGCGGGTCGGCAACAGGTCGTTCAGGATGAATGCGTTGCGCGCCTTGCGCTTGGGCCAGTAGGCGTATGGCAACTCGCCCTCCATTACGAGGAACTGTGCCTGCGGGAACAGCGCGAGCCCGCCCGAGTGATCGAGGTGGAGATGCGAGACGACGACGTATTTGACGTCGGATGGTTTGTAGCCGTGGAGTTTGACCTGCTGATCGACGACCTGGTCCGGGCTAAAGCGGATATTGCGCAGGAACTTGGCGGCTTTGCCCCAGTATTTTTCCGCGTCATGGATAACCTCGGCGTTACATCCACTGTCGAACAACACCAGCCCCTTGGGATGTTCGATGAGGAACGAGGGAATCGGAATGTCGATATCCTTGTCGCTGCCGCCGATCATCAGTTGCGATTCGTTCATCGTAAAGGTCGCACCGGTGAGCGCGATCAGCTTGTTCGCGGTGGCCTGGCTCATACGTACCTCCGTTAGTGCCGCCATAGTGGAACGCCGCGGCTTTCAGCGTCAAGCACGGCGGCGCTATGCTCGTCCGCAATGAATGCGCGCGGCGTTGCGGATCTATTCGAGGAAGGGATCGCGCTCTTCAACGCGGGCCGCTTCTTCGCATGCCACGAGATTTGGGAGGAGGCGTGGAAGCGTACTCGCGGCGAGGAGAGGCTCTTCTACCAGGGGCTGATCCAGGCCGCGGCGGCGTTGCTGCACGTCGAGCGCGGCAACTTGCGCGGCGCCGAATCACTGTTGCACAAATCTAAAGGCAAACTCGAAGCGTTCCCGTCGATGCACATGGGGCTCGACGTGGGCGAATTTCGTGCGGCGCTCCAGCTTTTCTTCGTGCACACGCGCGTGGGAGAGACGCCGCCGTGGCCACGGCTTCACCGCGTTTGAGCGGGCGGGTGCTGACTAAAAGGGGATGTCTTCGTCGTCCATCGGAGGCGGTGCCTCGCCACCGCCGCCGACGTTGAAATCGCCCGGTTCGTCCTGTCCGCCAGCGCCGCCACCACCGGCCCGTCCGCCGAGGAACTGCACGCGCTGGGCGACGATCTCGGTGCGATAGCGCTTGCCGGTGCCGTCTTTGGCTTCGTATTGACGGGTCGAGATGCGCCCTTCGACGTAGACCTGTCGGCCCTTCTTCAAGTATTGGGCGCACAGTTCAGCCTGCTTGCCGAAGACGACGATATTGTGCCAATCGGTGCGTTCCTGGCGCGATCCAGCGCGATCGGTAAAGCTGTCGCTGGTCGCGAGCGAGAAACTCGCCACCGTCTGGCCCGAAGGGAGATAGCGCACCTCGGGATCGCGGCCCAGATTGCCGACCAATATCGCTTTGTTAACCGCCATCGTGTGCTGCCTCTGCAGAAAACCTAAGCCGCGCGCATACCGAACGCAAGTGAGCGCTTTGGAGGCTGTGGAAAGACGCGGCCTGACGCTGTGGATAGGTTATTCCATCAGCCCCGCCGCATCGGCAACGTCAAGGTGAACATGAAGATTAGCTTGAACGCGAAACTTCCGATGTTTTCCGCGAAACCTCAGGCGAGCGCCGACCGGCGCACGATGCTGGTGTTTGCGATCGTGGTTGCGGTGCCGCTGCTGGCCGCCCAGGCGGCGTGGGCATGGGATTCGGGCACGCATAGGCTGATCACGCGGCTCGCGGTCGCGGCGTTGCCCGGCTCACCGCTCAAGACCGATCTCGGACGCAACGAGCGCGCGCTTGAGCGCTATGCGGTCGACCCGGATACGGTATTGCGCGAGCAGTACGGCGAGGAGGAGGCGCGCCATCATTATATCAACCTCGAATACTTCGGCGCCGACCCGTTTGCCGCGCTCAAGCCGGACCTTGCCACGATGCGCCGCGAGTTCGGCGCGCGCACGCTAAGAAAGTCGGGCACGCTACCATGGCGTATCGAAGAAGTTGCGCAAAGCCTTAACCAGGCGTGGCGCAGTGGCGATTGCGCGCAGGCGCTGCGGCTTTCCGGCTACCTGAGCCATTATATCGGCGACGCCAGCCAGCCACTCCATACGACGAGGTATTACGACGGCTACGCTGGCGACCACGGCGTTCACAGCCGGTTCGAGTACGCCACGGCGCATGCCAATCGCACAATCGTGCCGGCCGCGGAGCGCGAAATTCGTCTCGAGACGATCACTGCGGTATGGCCGCCGATAATCGCCGAGATAAGGCAGTCGCATTCGTTGATTCCGCAGGTGATCGAGGCCGACCGCGCGGTAAGGGCCGAGACCGGCACCTCCAGATACGTATACGACCGGGCGCTGGTTAATCGTGAGGGCGGCCTGATGGCGCGGCAGGTGGCGTCGGCGGTTTCAGTGCTGGCTTCGGTATGGCTCTACGAATGGAACGGCGCGGGCCACCCGAGCGCCTGCGCCATGGCTGCTGGCGGCGGCACGTCGTGGCGATGGTAGCGCAACAGCCCTATGAAAATAGGAGGCTGAGGCGTGAAACTCAATCATCTGGCGCTGACCGTTAAAGACGCTGCCGCGTCCAGGGATTGGTACATCGCGAATCTTGGGCTTAAGCTGGAATTCGAAGTGCCCGACGTCGGACTGGCGGCAGTGGAGGACGATTCGGGCTTCGGTCTCCTGCTGCGGAAAGGCGCCCTGAGCGGCGAGCCGGCCGAGAATCTGAAGGTGTATGAGGTGTATTTTGAGGTGGACGACGTTGATCAACTTTACAGTCGTTTGGCGGCGCGGCAGATCGCATTCGATCATCCGCCGCAAAGAACCGCGTGGGGTTATGGACCACAATTGCGGGATCCCAACGGCTATATACTTCGCTTCTTCGATCATCGGAGTGTCACGTTAATGAAGCGCCGTCATGGCGAGGCGCATCGGCGGAGAATGGCGTCCTCTGGCGGAACAAGATTTAAAAAAGGGCAAGAGACGCAGTCGGAGAAGGCGCTCGCGGCGTCGGCCTTCCTACCGACTTGGCGGCGTATGTGGTTAAGTTGCATTCATGGACTGGTTCACCCGCAATCCTGATAACGAATCGCGCCCGACGCGCGGCGCCGCACGGCCCTCGGTAACCGAAGTGTGTGATCGCCTGCTGATCGGTGAATACCCGCGACGCAGCGACATCGCGTGGCTCAAAGAAGAGCATCGCGTCACCGCGATACATAATCTCCAGGACGACGTTGATTTGCGTATCAACGGCCTTGACCTCGCGATGCTCCGCGAAGTGTGCGATCGGTACGGGATAAAACTGGTACGCACCCCGATCCAGGACGGCAGCGCGGACGACATGGCGGATCGGTTGGAGACGGCGCTCAACGACCTTGCGGCGCTGCTCGAGGACAACGAGCGCGTCTACCTCCATTGCAACGCCGGACTCAATCGCGCGCCGACGCTCGCGATTGCATACATGCGCGCTCATTGCGGAATGTCGCTCAACGAAGCCATGGCCCACGTCAAGCAGCGGCGTGCCTGTGGCCCGTTCATGACCGTGCTGGAGGATTACTTCGGATCGCGCGACTATAAGCCCGAGAGAAACGGGAGATGAAAAGCGGCAGGCAGCCTTGACGCCAAGGCGGTCATAGAGAATGGGCAGAGAGAAGTTTCTCACCGCATGCGCATGGGCCGTGCATTTCTACACCGCGCTGGGCGCGGTGGCGGGTCTGCTCGCGATCGACTTTACCGCGCGAAATGATTTTCGCAGCGCCTTCATCGTGATGGCGGCGGCAGTGGTTATCGACTCCAGCGACGGCCCGCTGGCGCGCGCGGTCAAGATTCGCCAGCGCGTTCCGATTCTCGACGGCGCGCTGCTCGACAACGTCGTGGACTATATCAACTACGTATTGGCGCCGGCCTATCTGATGGTGCAGGCCGGGACAATTCCGCGCGGCGCGGGCGGGCTAGCGTTAGCGGGCTTCGTGATGGTGGCGAGCGCGTATGGTTTCTGCCGGGTCGATGCGAAAACCGAGGACAACTATTTCCGCGGCTTTCCTTCTTACTGGAACCTGGTCGCGTTTTACCTGTTCTGCTTCGGCCTTTCGCCGATCGTCAATGCGGTTATACTGGCTATTCTGGGCGTGATGGTGTTCGTGCCGATCAAGTATATCTATCCGAATCGCACCGAAATTCTGCGGCCGGTCACCATCACGCTCGGTATAATATGGGCGGCGGTGACGATCTCGATGTTGCCGGCGTTGCCGGCGCATAATCCGGTGCTGCTGTATATTTCGCTCGCCTTTATCGTGTACTACTTCGCCACGTCTTTTGTCCTGCACCTTTACCCGGCGCATGTGGGCGCGGCCAACGGCGGCACGGCGCACATTGTGACACGCGATGGATGATGAAATCGGAACGGCCGCGAGGTCGTCGCACACCGGCCAATGGCTCGAGGTGGTCGACGGCGGCGCGCCGATTCTGCTGATCGCGCCGCATGGAGGCCATGCCGGTCCGGCGGCACGTGCGACGCTCAATCCCAAGGTAAACGATCTCGAGACCGCGGCAATCACGCGCGAATTGGCTACGCGGCTTGGCGCCGGCGCCCTGATCAACACCGGCATGGATCGCAATCAACTCGACTGCAACCGCCTCTCGCAATTGGCGGCGCATGCGCCGTGGATGCTGGCGATGATTGCGAACCGGGTCGGCGAGATAATCGCGCGCCATGGACGGGCGACGGTACTGCTAATCCACGGCTGGAATATCATTGAGCCACGCGTTGACCTGGGTCTTGGTTTGCGTGATCGGGACGGGAAGCTTACGCCACCGACAGGTGCGCATGTAACCGCCAGCGACGCGTTTATCAATGGGCCGGTGGCAGAGTTGGCCGGGCTGTTGCGCCAAGGCGGAGTGATCCCCAGTTACGGCTTGCGTTATCCCGGCGGCGGCGTGCAGAACCTATTGCAGGCATTTACCGCGCGCCATAGCGAGAGTCCGCTGGCCGCGCTGCGAGATATCGCGGCGATGGCCGCGCGCGGCGCGATCGACGCTCTGCAACTCGAACTTTCAGTCACGCTCCGGCTGCCGGGTGCGCTTCGCGCGCGCAGCGTCGATTTGCTGACTGAGGTGTTTTCACATGGAGGTCGTGGCGCCGCGCAGGCGCGTGCCCGCATGGCCGCGCCGATCGTAAAAGTCATACGCGGGGCAGTGCCGCGCGCGCCGGTCAGGCGCGCGGCCATCGGCGATTCGGCGCCGCCGCCCATTCGGGTCGGCGTCGAATTTTACGATCCGGCCGCGCGCGTCGGCGGGATGATGAGCTTCGACTTCGGTCCCGGCGCTTCCGGCGGACGCATCATGATGATGTTCGATCGTAATCGGGTGGCCCTGTTCACGGCTGAGGGCAAGGCGCGCCGCGTCGGCGGGCGGATCGCCTTGGGGCCGCTCACGCTGGCCGCAAGTCGCTACGGCGGTGGCCTTGAATTTCGCGGACCGGCGGTAATCGTCAACGACGGCAGCGCGTATCTGAGCGTCGAGCACGCGCTTGCGGCCGGCACGCTCGACGACTCGATGGCGATAACGGCCGCGCTCGAGTTGAGCGCGGCGCCGTCGGGCTTCGACGATTTTATCGCCAATCTCGAAGACGCCGTGAACGACGTCTATCGGGTGGCGCCGGGACCCGATGGGCTGCCGCATGGCGCCGCGCGGGCGGCCGCGTTCGGCCGTTTACGAGGCACCGTGACCATCGACGGCACGCGGCGGAAGCTTGACGCGACCGCGCGCATCGGCTTCTCCTTCAGCGGGCTCGGGCCGCGGAAGTTCCAGACGCGCCGGATGTTGTGGGCGTGCTTTCACGACGGCGCCGACGCGCAACCAATCGCGCTCGAGGCGCGGGCGACTTCGCCTGACGGCCTCGAGCACCATCGCTTCGGGCGGATGCTGCGCGACGGTGAATGGTCTGCCTGCGAAGTGAGTCAAATCGATCTCGACACACGCGCGCCGCAACTGCCACCGGAACGAATCGAAGCGCTGGTGACGGCAGCCGCGGACGCGCCCGCGATGCTCAGCGGACGCTGCGAAAACTTCATGACGCTGTCGCGCCCCGGACCGGACCTGACGCGCGTCCACACTTCATTGGGCTTTGCGGTCTACCGCTTCGGCGGGCTGATCGGCACCGGCATGTTCGAATATTCACGGCCGGCCATCCCGATCGCGCAAGCGGCGGCGCGCGCTGGTTCATCCGCGGACGACGATAACGAAGACTGAGAATCGCGGGTTCGCCCGCCCCGATGTTTCGGCGCGCGCCGCGTCAGGTGGCCGGGACTTGCGTGAGATGGTGGGCGTCGAGAGCGGCGTCAACCGCGTGGGCGAGGGCGATGAGTTGCTTCCCGAGCGGGGTCTCATTGTATTCCCGCACAAACAACACGCCATGATCGCATGCTTCGGCAAACCTGCTGTCGAATGGCAGGCGCGCGAGAATCGGCACGCCCTTCTCCCGCGCGAGACTCGCCAAATCTCCCTGCGGCGTCAATGGCCGCACCGAGTGACATCCTTCGCAGTTGAAACCCACCATGTTCTCAACGACGCCGGTAATCGGGATGTGGGCGTGCGTCGCCAACTCGATGGCTTTTCCCAGCGCGCGCACCGCCAACTCTGACGGCTGGCTGACCAGGATCACGCCGCTCAACGGCACCAGCTTGGCGATGCGATGGAGCGGATCGAGGCCGGGCGCGAGGTCGATGAGCAGAAGATCGAGCGCGCCGAAGCGGGTCTGGCCGAGCAGGCGCCGCAACGTCGCGGCGTAGTCCAATTCAACCGGGCCGCGACCGTTGGAAGCGGCGGTGGGGATGGTGGCTGCGTCGTCTTCGAGAAAACTTATAGGTGGCGGATCTCCATCGGCGAGCAGATTGCTTGAGGCGACGCGCAAGCCGAGCGGGCCCGCGCCCGGCTCCAGCCATTCGGAGGCAAGGAGATTTTTGAGCGGCGGCTTCATCCCCAACATCATGATGATGCCGGGCGAGTTTAGATCGGCGTCGATCACTCCGACTTTGCGGCCCGCAAGTGCGAAGGCGGCCGCCAGATTGGCGGTGAGCGCGCTCTTGCCGACACCACCCTTGGCGCTTGCGATCGCGACAATCGCCTTTGCGCCGGAGAGATTGGCCCGTATCCGCGACAACTCCTCCGCTATCCGCAGGCCCGCCGCCGCATCAGTCTCGACTTCGCTGAAGATTTTCATGTAACGCCAAATGCGGGAAACGGTTGTCCCTGTGCCACTTCGTCTATCGGCACCAAACACGATCCCCTTGGTTAAGATGCCTTGTTGTGCGCCGCTGGTAAAGACGGTGGGGAACGAGGCATGCGCGCGCTGCGCTTTGTGGCGCTATGGTGCGGCCAGCGTTGCACAACGCCACAGCCGTTCGCGGCACGCGGCGTCGGCCGCGATTACGCGGGCCGCGCTAACGCTCCGGCTGCTCCTCCATCGCCGGGTACATTTTGCGCAGCCGTGCGCAAGCCGCGAGCCTCCGCAACATTTCCAAGGAAAAGAGGGGCATCCCCACTATGGGCAGCGTCGGCCGCTAGACATTCTCTTCGTCGGCGTCGGTGGAACCGAGCTTCCGATAGGTATTGCGTTCGT
This sequence comes from Binataceae bacterium (SeqCode), assembly GCA_050736495.1. Classification (GTDB taxonomy): domain Bacteria; phylum Desulfobacterota; class Binatia; order Binatales; family Binataceae; genus JBOHWJ01. The sequence goes on from JBOHWJ010000511.1 coordinate 9,966, forward strand.
CGTCAAAACGGCGCTGAGATTTTGCTTCGCGCTCCTGATCCTGCTGGCAATCGCGGCACAGCCGCGTGAATGGCATTGCCTGCAGCCGCTCTTCGGCGATTTCGAGGCCGCATGATTCGCATACGCCGTAACTGCCTTCGTCCATCCGCTCGAGCGCGTCATCGATCTGTTTGGTCTTGACGCGTTCGCGGTCGGAGAGAATGAAATTGATCTCGCGGTCGCGCTCCTCGGAAGCGAGATCATAAGTATCCATGCCTTCGTCTTTGTTGCCTTCGCGCTCGGCTCTGAGTTCCGAGTCGATTCCGGCAAGGAGCTTGGCCTTCATGTCGAGCAGATGCTCGCGGAGGTCGGCCAAGAACTTTTTTCGGTTTGCCGCCGTCGGTTTTTTAGCCATCGCTCGCCACCCTTCCGCAATTAGGCAATCGCGCCAACGATCTCCCCGTGGAGGTCATAGCTGAGGGCCTTGTCGATGCGCGCACGGACGAACTCGCCGGGCTGCGCCTCTCCCTTTAAGAACACCAATCCGTCGATTTCGGGTGCCTGGGCAGGCGTTCGCCCGCGAAGCCGCGTGGCGCGTCCGGCCATCGGACCCTCAACCATCACTTCCAATTCGCGGCCCACGAGGCCGCGATTCTTACGCAATGATATTTCCGCTTGTACCTCCATCAGAGCGCCGCGGCGCTCGCGCATGATCCCTGCGGGCACCTGTCCGTTCAGGTCGTAAGCGGCGGTATTCTCCTCGCGCGAATAGGTGAATACGCCGACACGGTCAAACTCTTCCGCGCGCACGAATTCGAGCAGATTCTTGAACTCCACATCGGTCTCGCCCGGGAAGCCCACAATGAACGAGGTCCTGAGCGCGACGCCGGGCACGCGCCGGCGAATCCGTTCGAGCAGTTTGCGCAACGCCGCGCCCGACCGTTCACGCCGCATCGCGCGCAGTATCCCGTCGTCGGCATGTTGTAGTGGCATATCAATGTACTTAACCACTTGTGGCAGTTCGGCAATCGCGTCGAGCAACTCGTCGGTGACAAAGTTCGGATAGCAGTACAAAAGCCTGATCCAGCGGATCCCAGCGACCGCGGCGATGCGCTCGAGCAGTTTCGCCAGCGAGGTCCGCGGCTTAAGGTCACGCCCATAGGCGGTCAGGTCCTGCGCAATCAAGTTCAGCTCGCGTACTCCGGCGCCGGCGAGCGCGTGCGCCTCGGCCACCAGGTCCGCGGATGTGCGGCTTTCATGGAGTCCGCGAATCTTCGGGATTATGCAAAAGGCGCACTTATGATTGCAGCCCTCGGAGATCTTCAGATAGGCGGTAAAGAAATCGCCGGTCTTGATCCGCGGCGCCGTGGCCGGCGGCAGGATATGAGCCGCACCGACATAGGGAATCGGCCGCAGTTCCGGCGTTTCGCTACGGCGCAACAGCTCCGGCAAATCAAGGAAATTACCGGTGCCGACAAAGATATCCACCTCCGGCAGTTCCGCGCGCAATTCGGCGCCGTAGCGCTGCGCCAGGCATCCGGCGACGACCAGCCGCCGTCCCACCGCGCGCCTCTTTATATCCGCCGCCGCCAGAATTGAGTCGAGCGATTCTTTTTTCGCCGCCTCGATAAAGGCGCACGTATTGACGATCAGGACTTGTGCGTCCTCAGGAGCCGCGGCAATCTCGAACCCCGCCCGCACCAAGGCCCCCAACATCAATTCGCTGTCGGCGAGATTCTTGGGACAACCCAAGGTCAGAAGATGGACTTTTTCCATACTCTCGCCTTCACCTAAGGGCATATATCTGTACTCGTTAGGTGATTCTGACGCAATCAGCTTATTAAGCGCCGATTTGACCGGCCTGAACTCGGCTCTCCTCAGACGCAAGGAGCGGGCCATCTGTCGCGGCGATCCCTTACGCGGCGCTACGGTGGCCCGCCCGAACCCACGATATCCGCTCCTTGCGGCACCCTGAACGTAAACAGCGACGCGGCCAACGGGACGTTGGTCCGGGTGTCGGTGAAGCGGAGTGCCGTGGTGTTGCCGAGCCCGTCTTCAAGCTTCAGCGTCTCGATATCGAACGTATTGGCGTTGATGCCCACTTCGATCCGATCGCCCCCGCCCTTAGGCGTTAGCGTCACGTACCGAAGGTCGTCGGAAGGCGTGGATGCGGGCGCCGCCGCGTTGAAATCGCGCTCGACGTTGCCCACACCAAGTAAGAAAGCCGCCGCTGCCGACGTTCTGAAGGCCTGTTTAAGTGGGCTCTCGACCACTTGGTTGAGGCCCGGATCATAGTCGAAGATAGTCTCACCATCGCTAACGATAGTCTCGGGCTGTTCGCCCGTGAACTCCCAGCGCATCTGGCCGGGTTTGCGCAAGGCGAGCGTGCCCGTGCGCGTCCGCGTCATCCCGCCCGCGTGGGTTACGGTTTGGGTAAATTTTGCGCTAAGTGTGGACGTTTCCTGGTAATGGCGTTGCAAGTGTTCGAGCAGCGCACGTATTTCGGGTGATCGCGCTTGGCCGGTTTCGCTGACCGGCGCCATCGAAGCGCCGATTCCGATTTGCGGGAAGGCGACCGCCGTCGCCATCAACGTCAGTGCCACGATCGCGTGGCGGACAAACGTCACCGCTCGCCAGCCGGCTGTCGCCGCCGGACAAATGTGGTTATCTGCATGCACCGTAACGATAGACGAACTTCAGGTAGTAGCGCTTCATCCGGCAGAAACTCCCGACCCATGGAAAATTATACCGGCGTAAAATGTGTGAGCCCCGCCCCATCTTCGCGCCACTACGACGCGGAGAAAGCGCGGGGTGTGGTGCGATTTCTTTCCGCCGAAACAGACGCGTGGAACGTGCTAGGCGCCGCGCAGGCGGACCTCGCGCGGACGCGCACCGTCGGCGGGCAGCACGATACCTTCGCGCTCCATTTGTTCGACCATCCGCGCGGAGCGGTTATAGCCGATTCTGAGCCGGCGCTGGATCATCGAGATGGAAGCCTGGCCGCTCTCCAGCACGATCCGCACGGCGTCGTCGTAGAGTTGGTCGCGGTCCCCGTCGGCACCGGCCTCGCCCTCGCCGGGTGCCGCGGTCTCGAGAATTTCCATCTGGTAGTCGGGCGCGCCCTGAGCTCGCAGAAAATCGCAGACCCGCCGAATTTCCGTTTCCGATACGAACGGGCCGTGCAAGCGGCGCAGCTTGGCTGTTCCCGGCGGCATGAAGAGCATGTCGCCGGCGCCGAGCAACCGCTCCGCCCCGATCGAGTCGAGAATCGTGCGCGAGTCAACGCGCGAGGTCACCTGTAGGGAGATTCGCGCGGGCAGATTGGCCTTGATGAGGCCGGTAATGACGTCGACCGAGGGCCGCTGCGTCGCCAGTATCAGATGGATGCCGGAGGCACGCGCCTTTTGGGCGAGCCGCGTGATATCGCGCTCGACGGTTTTGCCTTCGCTCAAGAGCAGGTCGGCCAGTTCGTCGATGATGATCACGATTTTGGGCAACTTGCGATGCTTGATCGGCGCCGGGACCGGCTGGTCATCGCCGTTGTTCAAGCCCTCCGCGACGAGATTGACCGATTTGAGTTCGACCAGGCCGCCGTTGGAGTTGAGCGCACGGTTATAGCCGTCGATATTGCGCACGCCGAGGTCGCGCATCATGCGGTAGCGCGCCTCCATCTCCTGGGTCGCCCACAACAGCGCGGCGGCGGCTTTTTCCGGATCGACCACGACCGGCACCAGCAGATGCGGGATGCCTTCGTAGACCGATAGCTCCAGCATTTTCGGGTCGATCAGGATGAAGCGCACGTCGTCGGCGGTCGCGTTGAAAAGAATCGACGCGATCATCGTATGAATCGACACCGACTTGCCGGTGCCGGTCGCACCCGCGATCAGCAGATGCGGCATCGTGGCGAGGTCGGCGGCAACCGGCCGTCCGGTGATATCCTTGCCGAGTGCGATAGTGAGCTGGCTCTGCGCCGCTCCGAAGGCTTCGGATTCGATATTTTCGCGCAGGTAAACCTTCTCGCGCTTGCGATTGGGCACTTCGATTCCAACCACCGCTTCGCCCGGAACCGGCGCGAGAATACGAATCGTTGCCGCCCGCAATGCCATCGAAAGGTCGTCCGCAAGGTTGACGATTTGGCTGACCTTGACGCCCGATCCGGGTTCCAGCTTGTACATCGTGACCACGGGTCCGGGTTGCACTTCGACCACATGGCCCTGGACGCCAAAGTCCGCGAGTTTCTGTTCGAGCATGCGCGCGCTGCGTTCCAGCGCGGCCTCGTCAACGTGCGCATGTTCGAGTGGCGGCGTATCGAGCAGCGACAGCGACGGAAGTTTGTAGGCGCCCCTGACGCGCGGCTGTGAGCGTTCGGCCTTGTCACGGGCGGGCGGTTTGGGAATTTCCGCGCGCCGCACCAGCGGCGGCTCACCCGCGGCGCGGATTCCGTTTGCGCTTGCCGTCGCCAGCGCTGTCGCAGTCACTCCGGCGCCGGCCGCCGCGCCATCCGGCAAAATGATAGTGCCGCCGTCTGCCGCGTTGGCGTCGCCGGCGCCATTTTCATCCGCGTTGCCCGCGCGATTGCCCATCCGCGCCGCATCGGCGAGCGCGGCGACCAGGTCGGTCGGCGCGCGCCGCAACATCAGCGCAAGGCCACCGATAAGCGCGAGCAGCACGACCAGGTAACCGCCGCCGAGGTTCAGGTACTTGAGCAGGACTTGCGCAATGGCGGAGCCGGTGAGCCCACCGGCGGGGGCGTCGATAGTGAGAAAACTCGCTGCCGTGCTCAACGCGACTATGAGGATTAGACCGCCGGCCGCTTCGCGCACGAGCGCGCGCGCTCCCGCGGCGACCCATACGCGATGCCCGAACAGCGCTATCAGGAGCGCGGCGATATAGGCCTGATAACCGAACCACCAGGTCAGGTTTTCGGCGAACAAGGCGCCGATCGCGCCGCCAAGGTTGGGCCTGCGGCCGAGTTCGAAACTCAGCAGGCTCAGGAGCGTGAAGGCCGCCACCGCCATCAACGCCAGCGCGGCGAGTTCGCGCGCGATACGGCCGTCACGCCCGGCGGGAGGCGCGTCGATGGCCGATACCAATTCGATCGGCGGCGCTTTTGCCCGGCGTGCGATAGCTGTCCTCAGCGGAAGGTCGACGGTTGCGGGGAAGTCATCATGTAATCGAACGGACTCTCCGTTCTCCGGCTAGACCTCCATCACGTAGGGGACGATAAGCGGACGTTTGCCGGACGCGGCGTTGAAGTAATGGCGCAGCGTGCGCACCATCTCCTGCTTGAGCCGCGTATCATTGCCGCGGGCCGTGCCGTTAAGCATCCGGACGCGGCCGGCCAGCTCGGCTTTCGCATTCATCATGTACTCCGAAGTGCCGTCGCCGCTGACCACACCGCGCGAAAGCAATTCGGGTCCCGCGACGATCTTTCCCGTGCGCGCCGAAATTGCGACAATGGCGACCACGGTGCCGCCATGCGCCAATGTGCGCCGTTCGCGTACGAGTTCGGGGTCGCCGAATTCGTCGCCTTCGGCGGCCACGCGCCCGGCTACTACCCTGTGCCCGCGGCGAATGTCGCCGCTGCCGTTCATCATCAGCGAGTCGCCGTCCTCGAGCAGCAGGCAGTTGCGCTTGGGCACTCCCGCCTCCATCGCGAGCGCGACATGGCGGCTCAGATGACGGTACTCGCCATGGATCGGAACGAAATATTTCGGCCGCGTGAGACGGATCATTTCGACCAGTTCATCGCGGAACGCGTGGCCGGAAACGTGGACCGGCGCGATCGCGTCGTACACGACTTCGGCGCCACGCTTGAAGAGATTGTTGACGACATTGTTGATGACGCGCTCGTTGCCGGGGATGAAGCGCGACGACAGCACCACCACGTCATTGGGCGCGACACGAACCTGCGGATGCGCATCCATGGCAAGCTTGGCCAGCGCGGACAACGGTTCGCCCTGACTGCCGCTGGCGAGGAAGCACAGGCGGCGCGACTCGATGAATTCAGCCTCGGAGCGTTCGATATACGTTCCCGGCGGAAACGAAAGCTGTCCCAATTCCATCCCGAGCCGTACGCTCTCGGCCATGCGGCGTCCCAGCGGCACCACATACCGGCCGGTTTCGCGTGCGACCTCGGTCAGTTGCCGTATCCGATGCAGATGCGAAGAGAACGACGTGAGGAAGAATTTTCCCTTGGTGCGTCCAATCAGATCGCGCAACACCGGTTTGAGTGAGCTTTCGGAACCCGACCAGCCGGTGCGTTCGACGTTGGTCGAATCCGACAGCAAAAGCTCGACGCCTTCTTCGCCAAGTTGGGCGAAGCGCGCGGCGTCGAACAGTTGGCCGTCGAGCGGCGCCGGGTCGATTTTGAAATCACCGCTATGAACGATGAGACCGGCGGGCGTACGAATCGCAAGCGCGAGCGCGCCGGGAGTCGAATGGGTCACGCGGATGGGCTCGATTTCGAACGGACCCAGGGCGAAACGGCGGCCTGGCTCGACCGCGACCAGCTCGGCGGCGCCAAGGCATCCATCTTCGACCAGCGTCCGCCGCGCGAAGGCCAGCGTCACGTCGCTGCCATAGACGGTGGCCGGGAAGCGCCGCAACAGGTAGGGCAGGGCGCCGATATGGTCCTCGTGCGCATGGGTCAGGACAATGCCCTCGATCGTGAGATGACCGGTTTCGAGATGGCGCAGTTCGGGCAGCAACAGGCCGAGCCCGAGCGTGCGTTCCTCAGGGAACATTACGCCGGCGTCGATGATGATGGCGCGCTTGGCGCATTCGATCACCATCAGGTTGAGCCCGATTTCGCCGAGCCCGCCCAACGGCACAATTCTGACC
>JBOHWJ010000512.1:0-5052 GCA_050736495.1 Binataceae bacterium (SeqCode)
GGCCCCACCATAGCTGGCGCGAGATACACCAGTCGTACACGTTCTCCATCCAGGCGAAGTAAGTATTCGCCCAAAATCCAGGGAAAAACGTGGTGCGGTCATCGGGATCGAGGCGCTCGCCGCGCACCGCCTTGAGCGCCTGATCAGCCAGCGGCTTGACCTTGACGAACCATTGCTCGGACAGCATCGGCTCGACGATAGTCTCACAACGCGAGCATACACCGACCGCATGCGCGTGCGGTTCAATCGTCTCGAGCAACCCCAGCGTCTTGAGATCGTCGACGACCCGGCGGCGGCATTCCTCGCGCGTCAGCCCCTGGTATGGCCCCGCCTCGGCATTCATCCGCGCATGCGTATCCATCACGGAAATTTGCGCAAGATGGTGGCGGCGGCCGAGTTCGAAGTCGTTGAAATCGTGCGCGGGCGTGATTTTGACCGCGCCGGTGCCAAATTCACGATCGACCGCGGCGTCGGCAACGATGGGGATTTCACGACCGATCAGCGGCAGACGCAGCTTCTTGCCGACCGTCGCGGCGAAACGTTCGTCGTCGGGATGAACCGCGACGGCACTATCACCGAGCATCGTTTCGGGCCGCGTGGTCGCGACCGTGATCGCGCTTGTGCCGTCGGCAAACGGGTAGCGGATGTACCACAGGCTGCCCGGCGCATCCTTGTGGTCGACTTCAAGATCAGAGAGCGCGGTTTCACAGCGTGGGCACCAATTTATTAACCGCCGATCTCGATAAATCAGCCCATCCCGGTAGAGTTCGACGAATACTTTGACCACGGCGCGTGAGAGCCCCGGATCGAGCGTGAAGCGTTCGCGGCTCCAGTCGCACGAGGCGCCGAGCCGGCGCAACTGATGCAGGATGCGGCCGCCGTAAGTCTCACGCCACTGCCATACGCGTTCGACAAACGCTTCGCGTCCAAGGTCGTGGCGGCGCTTGCCTTCCTTGGCGAGTTCGCGTTCGACCACGTTTTGCGTCGCGATACCAGCGTGGTCGGTGCCCGGCAACCACAGCGTGTTGTAGCCCTGCATCCGGCGGGTCCGCGCGATCACGTCGTGCAGCGTGATGTTGAGGGCGTGCCCTAAGTGCAGCGAACCAGTTACGTTCGGCGGCGGGATTACGATCGAGAAGACCTCACCGGTGTTATTCGGATCGGCCTTGAAGTAGCCGCGATCGACCCAGAGTTGAAACCAGTGCTCCTCCGCCGATTTGGGATCAAATGTCTTGCTGAGTTCCAAAGCGCCCGTCGAGTCCAATAAGAGTTAAACGTCAAAAAGACGGGCATAGGCCCGTTCGCCCTATGATATTGGGCTCCGCCCGTTTTACCAACACCAGCCGCACCGCGCGAGGGCGCTACGCCCGGCGCGGAGCATTATCTCCTGTCTCCCCGCAATCAAGGGTTACGAGAGATGGATGGTTAGGAGACGGAAGGGAACGATCGCGAACGGAGGGGGCGACGGATTTGCTGGTGCGAGAGGGGGGACTTGAACCCCCACGAGGTTTCCCTCACAAGGTCCTGAGCCTTGCGCGTCTGCCGTTCCGCCACTCTCGCGCCGGGTAGATGAAAGGGTTTAACGGTCCGCGCCGACTAATTCAAGCCGTCGCGGGTGAATTCGCCGCCGGGCTTGAGGATTACGCGTCCATGGCCCACAATTTCGGTTTGCAGCCGCGCCATCCGCGCGATCGCGACAATCGCTTGAAACTCTCGATCATAATCGCCACGCATGCGCGCCCCGATTCGTTAACGCGCCTGATAGGTAGCCTCACGCCCCAGTTGCACGTGAACTCGCATGAGTTGATCGTCGCGGAAAACGGCACGCCCGCACCCGCGCCGCTTACCCGCGGCAGCATGTTGCTCGTTCATCTGCACGAGCCGCGGCCCGGCAAGTGTCGTATCCAGAATCGCGCTATCCGCGCCTCGCACGGCGAAATTGTCGTGTGCCTCGACGACGACCTCGTCGCCGCGCCGGATTACGTCGCGTCGGTCGAGCAATTTTTCGCGGCCCATCCCGAATTCGCCGCGATGAAGGGGCGCGTGCTGGCCGCCGAAGACCCTGAAGAGAGGGTCGGCCGCGCACTGGCGGTTTACCTCGACCTGCCCATCGCCGACCACGGCGAGGACGTGGTAGAGGTGCGCGGCGTACTCGGCGCCAACATGGCGTTTCGGCGGACGGCGCTCGACCGTGTCGGCCTGTTTGACGAACGACTCGGACCGGGCGCCGCCGGTCATGAGGAGGAAACCGAGATGTCGCGGCGTCTGCGGCGCGCGGGATTCCGTATCGGTTACGCACCCGGCGCGATCGTCTATCATGAAGTGGACCCGGCGCGCGCGGACCGCACGCGCTTCCTCCGAATTGCACGCGAGCGCGGATTTTGCCGCACGTTGCATGAACGCCATACGACTCCAAGGGTGACACTCGCCATCATGATGGCGAGTGCGGGCTATCTGGCCGCGCGTACCAGAAAGGCCGCGCCCGAACGGATCGCGCGCGCGGAGAAGCGTCTTGAGATTGCCCTCGGAATGCGCGACGGCTTGCGCGCCCGGCACGCCGCCAGGCGCTCTGATCGTTAGCCGCTTGCGGCCAGAGGGTAAAGACGGTCCCCGCGCCCGCAACAGTGCGGCCTCAAGCGCCGGCCATCGGGCTGGCTACCCCAAGCAGACGACGAGTGCGAGATTCTCTCCGCTAGCTATCGAACCGGCGGCTGAGGGAAGGCGACGAGCGGCGCAAGCGCCTAGCGTTGCTGCGCGCGACGTTCCAGCTTGCGCATACGCTGGTCCTGATCCTTGGTTTGGACCGTGATGCGATCGTCGAAGCGCTCGAACTTGCGCGCCAGGTTCGCCAGCGACTTGTTGGTTTGCTTAAGCTCGGCGTCGATCTTCTTGACGATGGCATCCGCGGAGGACGAAATGCCGGCGCGGACCTCTTTGGCCGCGGCCGGAAGCTCGCGCCCAAGCTCCACCCGTGCGGCGGCCATCTCCTTGCGCAACGTATCGTTGCCGGCGCTGAGCTCATGGCTAAGGTGCGATTCGACTTCCGTGACAGTGCGTGCCAACTCGGTGGCGGCGCGATCATGCGCAGCCTGCGCCTGGCGCGCCATCTCCTGGCCGAATTCGTGGCGCATCGAGGCGAGATGCTCGCGGAATTCGACACGAGTCGCGCCGAGCGTCTCGCCCAGCCGCACCATCTCGGCGCCCAAGTCCGCACGCGCGGTACCGATACTCTCGCGGTTTTCGCCGATACGATCGGAGAGAAAGCGGATTTGGCGCCCCACTTCGGTAAACTGGCCGACGATTTCCTCACGCAGCGCGTCGAGCCTGCCGCCAAAGCCCGAAACCGCCTCGAGCACGAGGTCGAAACGCGCGCCGAGTTGCTCCAGTACCGCCCCCACCCTGGTCGCCGCTTCGTCAGCCACTTAAGTCCCCCTCCGCGTGGTCCGGTAATTACCTGATTACTTTGAAGAACCGCTCCCAGCGTACCGTATCGAGCAATGTCGGGCTATCCAGATTCCACGACCAATAGATAAACATGGCGCGGCCTTCGACATTGTCACGCGGCACGAAACCCCAGAAGCGGCTGTCGTAGCTGCGATCGCGGTTGTCGCCCATCATGAAGTATTTGCCGGCCGGAACCGTGACCGGGCCGAAGTAATCACGCACCGATCCCGGCAACCGCTCCTGCGCGGAAATCTCGAAGTGCGCATGCGGATCGGGCACGCGCACGCCGTTGATGAACAGAGTACCCGCCTTTACCTGCACCGTATCGCCCGGAATCCCGATGACGCGCTTGATGAAGTCCTTGGTCGGATCGGGCGGAAACACGAACACCACGACATCGCCGCGATGAATCGGTTCGAGCTGGAACAGGTATTTGCCATATGGAATTTCATTCTCGAAAGGCGTGAAGCCGAACCACGAGTCTGGCAGCCGCAAGCCATAAATCAGCTTGTTGACGATGATGTGGTCGCCAATCAGCAGCGTCGGCTCCATCGAGCCCGACGGTATCTTGTAGGCCTGGATGAAGAAGGTGCGCAGTACCAGCGCAAGGACGACCGCAATGATGAAAGCTTCGCCATATTCGCGTCCGGCCGATTTCTGAGGCTCCGGCTGGGATGCGGACGAAGTTTTGTTACTTGGCAGCTTGCGAACCGGTTCAGCCACGCGACGCGCTACTCCCCGACCTTGAGCAAGGCGAGAAACGCTTCCTGTGGGATTTCAACCCGCCCAACTTGCTTCATTCGTTTCTTCCCTTCCTTTTGCTTTTCGAGGAGTTTGCGTTTGCGTGTGATGTCGCCACCGTAACACTTGGCGGTAACGTTTTTGCGCAGCGGCTTGACTGATTCCCTCGCGATTACCTTCGCGCCGATCGCGGCCTGAATCGCCACCTCGAACATCTGGCGCGGTATCAGTTGACGCATCTTCTCGCACAGCGCTCGCCCGCGTTCATACGCCTTGTCGCGATGCGCGATGACGGACAACGCATCCACCACCTCGCCGTTGATACGAATGTCCAATTTAACCAGAGAGCCAGGGCGAAAGTCCAGAAATTCATAATCGAGCGAGGCGTAGCCGCGGCTGACCGATTTGAGACGGTCATAAAAGTCGAACACGATCTCGGCGAGCGGCATCTCGTAATGCAGAATCACGCGCTCGGGGCTGACGTAACGTAGATCGCGCTGCGTTCCTCGCCGCTCCTCGCATAGCCCCATCACGGCGCCAACATACTCGTCGGGAACGTGCACCGAGACCAGCACGAACGGCTCCTCGATTACCTCGATGAGGTTCTCATCGGGCAATTGGGCCGGATTATCGACCATCACCGGCTCGCCCGCGGTGGTACGGACGCGGTAGGCGACGGTCGGCGCGGTAATGATGAGATTGAGCCCGAATTCGCGTTCCAGCCGCTCCTGCGCGATCTCCATATGGAGCAGGCCCAGAAAGCCGGCGCGAAAGCCGAAGCCCAGCGCCTGCGAGGTTTCGGGCTCGAACGCAAGGCTTGCGTCGTTGAGTTTGAGCTTGTCGATGGCTTCATGCAGTGCGCCATAC
>JBOHWJ010000513.1:0-4816 GCA_050736495.1 Binataceae bacterium (SeqCode)
CTTTGGAACGGGCCGGACAAGGCCGGCACCCAATCATGATCGTAGGAATTGATATCGGTGGTTCAACCACGGATGCGGTAATACTCGACAATGGCGGGGTTCACGTCGTTACGATCGAAGCGAACGATCCAGTCGCGGCCGCCGCTGGCGCGCTCGGCAAGCTCGTACAGAAAGTTGGCCTTCCGCTCGAGAGGATCGAATGCGTCGCGGCGACCGGAGCGGGCTCGCGCGTGCTCGAGGATACGTTGTTCGGGCGGCCGGTCGTAAAGGTTAACGAATTTACCGCGATCGGAATCGGTGGTACTTCCCTCGCCGGCAAGAAAAGCGCCCTGGTCGTTTCGCTAGGCACCGGTACCGCGATCGTGTCGGTCACCGGCGACAAGATCACACATGTGAGCGGCACCGGCTTGGGCGGCGGTACCTTGCGCGGCTTGTCCAAGCATATGCTCGGTGTCTCGACCTTCGAGACACTGGAGGCGATGGCGGAGCGCGGCGATCTGAGCCGCGTCGACCTCACCGTGCGCGATATCGCCGGCGGCGCCATCGGCGACCTGCCACCGGGCACGACAGCGGCGAATTTCGGCAAGATAACGGCGGACGCCACCGCCGAAGACAAGGCGCTCGCGATTATGAACATGATCGTCGAAGTCGTGTCGGTGCTGAGTATCGCTTCGGCGCGCGCCTGTGGACAGGAAGATATCGTGCTGACCGGTAAGCTGACGCGTATTTTCCGTTTCATGCAGCGGATGAAGCGGCTCAATTTCGTCTTTGGGCGCGGCTTCACGATCCCCGAGCATGCCGACTACGCGACCGCGATCGGCGCGGCCCGCGCGGCGTCGCAGAAATAGCCCCGCGAGAGGGGCCGGCACACGTGCCGATTTCGATGGCGCCGCGGCCGCAATCGTCGATGTGATTGCCGCACCTCCGAATCAGTAATGTGGCCGCGACCGCAAATTCGTGGCGCGCGGCCATGTAGTTTCAACCCCGGTACAATTAAAGCTAGAATCGCAGCGCCGCGGCTGCGGCCCGGCGATGATTGCTATGCTGTGACGGCGCTCGGCGCCGCCGCTGTGCGTAAGACTCGAACTCGGGCGAGGAAACGAATCATGGGCTCGGAACTGCTCAAGGGATTTCGGATGCTCGATCTGACCGACGAGAAGGGCGCGTTGTGCGGCAAGATCTTCGCCGATATGGGCGCCGACGTTATCAAGGTCGAGCCGCCCGAAGGATGTTCGACTCGCCGTATTCCGCCATTTCTGGAAGACGTGCCGGGTGCCGACCGCGGACTTTATTTTCTTGCCTACCAGGCGGGTAAGCGCTCGGTCACACTCAATCTCGAAAGCGCCGACGGCCGCGTGTTGCTCGTCGAACTTGCAAAGAGATCGGACTTTATGGTCGAGTCGTTCCCGCTCGGTTACATGGATTCGTTCGGCCTCGGATACGACGCACTGGCCCGGCTCAATCCGCGCCTGGTGTATATATCTATCACGCCATTCGGCGACAAAGGCCCTGGAAAGAACTACAAAGCGGCGGATATCGTGGTGTGGGCGTCGGGCGGGATAATGTACTTGATGGGCGAGCCGGGCAAAGCGCCGATTCAGATGAGCCTGCCGCAGGCCGGACTGCATACGGGCGGCGAGGCCGCGGTGGCCGCGCTTCTCGCGCATTACCCGCGTGAAATCGAAGGGCTGGGCCAGCACGTCGTCGTCGATATGCAGGCGTGCATTGTGTGGACGCTGATGAACGAACAGGCCATGCCCATCTTGCACGGCAATTATTTGCGCCGCACAGGCGTCAGGGTCGGCGGGCTCGGGATGGAACGCAAGATGGTCTACCGCTGCAAGGACGGCCATATCTCGGCGGTGATCGCGGGTGGGCAGGGCGGTGGCGCGTCGACGCGTGCGCTCGTCGCATGGATGGATGAGAACGGCTTTGCCGCCGAATGGATGAAGCAAAAGGACTGGGTGACGTGGACGCCCGGCGTCTTCATGAAGGCGACGCCCAAAGACATGGAAGAGGTCGCCGATCTCGAGGATCGCATCCAGCGCTTTTTCATGACCATGACCAAGGCGGAGATCTACGCCGCCACCCTCAAACATCGCATTCTGCTCGCGCCGGTCTCGACCGTCGCCGATGTCGCCGCCGATCCGCAGCTCAAGGCGCGCAACTTCTTTGTTGAGGTCGAACACGACACGATCGGGCGGTCGCTCACCTTTCCCGGCGCGTTCGCCAAGATGAGCCTGACGCCGCTGGGCACGCCCATGCGGGCGCCGCGTCTGGGCGAGCATAACGGCGAAGTACTGGGCGGCCTGCTCGGACTTGGCGCCGGTGACCTTGGCCGGCTTAGCGCCATCGGTGCAATCTAGGTTGGCGCGCTATCGAACTGTCATGGACACGCGGGAGTGGCGAGCATGAGACGTTACGCGCTCGAAGGAGTACACGTTCTTGATTTCGCGTGGGTTGGGGTCGGGCCGATTACAACCAAGTATCTAGCCGACAACGGAGCGGACATTATCCGCGTCGAATCGGCGGCGCGGCTCGACGTGCTGCGGCTGGCGCCGCCATGGAAGGACGCCACGCCGGGAATAAACTTCAGCCAGTTCTATGCGAGTTACAACACCTCGAAACGCTGCATCACGCTCGATTTGGGCAAACCAAAGGCGCGCGCGTTGGTGCTGCGGTTGCTGCCATGGGCTGACATCGTGGCCGAGAGTTTTACGCCCAAGGCGTTGCGCAAATGGAACCTCGACTACGCGCATTTGAGCAAACTGAAACCCGAGCTCGTGATGCTCTCGACCTGCCTGCAAGGGCAGACCGGTCCGAATGCGCTCTATCCGGGTTACGGTCAATTGATGGCGGCGTTGTCGGGCTTCTACTATATCTCGGGCTACACGCCCGACCATCCATGCCCGCCATACGGCGCGTATACTGATTTCATCGCGCCACGCTTCGCCGCGTGCGCGCTGCTGGCGGCGCTCGATTATCGGCGCCGCACTGGCCAGGGTCAGTATATAGACATGGCGCAATACGAGGCGGCGCTGCACAATCTGGCGCCCGCGCTAATCGATTATTTCGCAACCGGGCGCGTGCTCGCGGCCCAGGGTAATCGATCCGAGCGTTATGCGCCGCACGGTGCGTATCAATGCCGCGACGAGGACGGCAATGAACGCTGGATCGCGATCGCGGTCGCCACCGATCGCGAATGGTTGGCGATGCTCGAGGTGATAGGCGCGACGGCTTCCGATTCACGCTTCGACACGATGCTTGGCCGTCTCAACAATCACGGCGCGCTGGATGAATTCGTCGGCGGACTGGTACGCGATCGCAATGCCGACGAGTTGACCGCGGCCCTGCAGGCGGCGGGCGTGCCGGCCTATCCAGTGCAGAATTGCGTCGACGTGCATCGCGACGAAAACCTCGAGGCCTTTGGTTTCTGGCATTGGCTCGATCACAAGGAGATGGGGCCGTCGCCGTACGAAGGGCTGGAGCATCGGATGAGCCGCACGCCTGGCGAGTTGCGCAGCCCGGCGCCGGTTCTGGGACAGCATAATGAAGAGGTTTTCGGCGGAATGCTCGGTCTCAGCAGCGCCGAGATAGCGCAGTTGAAAGAAGAGCAGGTAATTTTCTGAGGCGCGGACATTCGCCGCCGGCGCGCGCATCCGCACCATCGGTATCGACCGCGACGGTGACGCGCCGCATTGCCGTACCCGCCTGATTACCTGGCGGAGCCGAATTACGGATTGCGTTACGAACTTCACATTGCGCTTCGTTACCTTCGCGCTCGCCGCAAGGACGCGTTCATCTCGATCACCACCATCTTCACCGCGGTCGGAGTGATGATCGGCGTCGCCGCGCTGGTGGTAGTGTTGTCGGTGATGGGCGGATTCGAGGCGAGCCTGCGCCAACGCATTCTGAGCCTCACACCGCAAGTCGAGGTTCAAAGTCTCCTCGGTGCGATAGGTGACTATGCGAAAATCCAGGCGATCGCCGATCGCGTGCCAGGTGTGGCCGGTTCCGACCCGTTTATCGTGGGCCAGGCGATGGTCAGTTCAGCGCACGGGATAAGCGGTGTCGTGGTGCGCGGAGTCGAGCCGAAAAACGCAGTCGTCATTGCGCAACTGAGTCACTATATCCAACGCGGTTCACTAGCCAGCCTCGCGCAGCCACAGCAAACGCAATCGGCGCCGGCGCCGCCCTCCGCCTCACCCAATAGCGGCGCGAATTCAGCGCCCGCGATGGCAACGCCTCCAATCACCGAATCGCCCGCTAGCGACGGTGAAATCGCGATTGGCAGCACGCTCGCCGAAACGCTGGAGGCCAAGGTGGGTGACCGCGTCAACCTGGTCGCGCCGATCACGGTGGGCAAGAATTCAGAGTTGACCACCAGGACCGGTCATTTCGTCGTCGGCGCGGTGTTCGAATCCGGCATCGCGTTTGTCGATGGCGATCTCGTGTTCATGGGCCTGCCCAACGCGCAGAGTTTCTTTGGCCGCACCGAGAAAGTCGACGGCATCGAGATCCGCTTAACCAATCTCGATCTGACCGAACACGTGACTGTCACCCTGCGCGGGCTGTTCAAGAATCCCTATCGCGTGAGCAACTGGATGGAGTTCAATCAGGCCGCCGCGGCGGGCTTCGCGATGCTCAAGTATGTCTACTCGCTGGTACTGCTGATTCTCATCGGGGTGGCGGCTTTCAACCTGGTCGCTACGCTTATCATGGTCGTGATGGAGAAGCGCAGGGATATCGCGGTGCTGATGGCGATGGGAGCGACACGCAGCGACGTGCGGCTAATCTTCGTGTTGAAGGGGATGAT
>JBOHWJ010000514.1:0-3315 GCA_050736495.1 Binataceae bacterium (SeqCode)
GCGCCACCTTATCGGCTCATCAGCACGACGCGCCAAAGGATGAGCAGGAACAGGAGACCGGCATGTGTAACGAGCTGCTGATGGAGACGCCATCGATAATCCAGTTCCGCCCAGCCACGACCGGGACGCTGGAATGGCGTGAACTGACGCTCGGAGGCACCGATGATGCGCCGCTGTGGACCGTCGCCACTGAACAAAAGGGCGGCGAAAGCGTCTGGGCGCCCGCAACCAACCTCGCCAAAATGAATTTCCAGCCGCCAGTGCAGGGCCTGATGGCGCCCGAAGTTCCCAACTACCTCGCGTATGCGCCCACGCAAGTGCGGGACTCCGGCGAGAACGGCGAATTGGTCGCGCTCGTGCTGGATTTCGGTCCAAGCGTTGGAACCTTTTCGTGGGACGGCCGTATATACCAATACTCGGTGGTGCATAAGCTGCCATGTTTTCCCGCTCCACAGTAAGCGCCGAAAAAGGCTCGAAGCGGCGATGCGCACCGCGATAACCAGATGGACGGCGATTGCGATAATCATGCTGGGGCTGGCGATGGCGTTTGACGCTGGCATGCGCACGACTGAGGCGCGCACTCACGCCGAACAGCCGGCGGCGGTGCGACTCGATCCCGACGCGTGGCCCGGCGACGCGTTCACTGTCGCGAATCTTGGCCACGCGACCCTGCTGATAAATTATTTCGGTGTGCGTGTGATCAGCGATCCGGCGTTGTTCGATCACGTCGGCCTTGCCATCGACTCGTTGCTGACGATCGGCCCGCGCCGCCTGGTGGAACCGCCGCTCAAGCCAGCGCAACTCGGGCCGCTCGATGTCATCCTCGTCACCCACGCCCACATGGACCATCTCGATATCCCCTCGCTGGAAGCGCTACCCAAAAGCGCTGTTGTGATCGCGTGCGACAAATGCGCGGCGTTGATTCGGCCGCTTGGCTTCAGTGATGTGCGCGAACTCAAATGGGGCGATCATACAGAGGTGCGGGGCCTCAGCGTGACCGCGATGGGCGCGCGTCATTGGGGCAAACGCTGGCCGCCATTTGGAAAGGAATACGGCTTCAACAGCTACCTGTTGGAGCGCAACGGTCATCGCATGCTGCTCGCATGCGACAGCGCCTACACCGATCTATTCGCGAGCCTGCACCGTCATCCGCCAGACGTTGCCGCCTTTTCGATTGCCGCTTATGACCCGTGGATTTGGAACCACGCCGACCCGGAGCAGGTATGGTCGATGTTCGAGCAGACCGGCGCACGCTATCTCGTACCGATTCACTGGGGCACCTTTCGACTGTCGAAGGAGCCGATGGACGAGCCGATGCGCCGACTGATGACGGCCGCCGGAGTGCAATCGAACCGCGTCGTGCTGCGCTCTATCGGCGGCGCGTGGACCATGCCACCCACCGCCGCGGAAAGTGCACGAACCCTTGGGCTGCGCTGACGAAACCGGTGCATAGTTCGGCGCTCGCCTTGTTGCGGCAAACAGCTCCTCCTGGTTCACGCCCGCCGCACCACCGCCTTCGCACTTATCAGCGCCGCCGGGCCGGCTGTTCTCCGCGCATGATCGATCCTTACCAAGGCGCGACCCGGATGGATAACTGACGCTTGGCTACCTTCCCCGCATATGGCGGCGCCCGGCCGGTCAAACCTGAACCGCATGAGGCGCCCAAGCCGCCAGGTTCGATTTGGAGCCCATTCGCGCAGCGCCTGTTCCTTTGGCTGTGGATTGCGGCACTGGTGTCGAACATCGGCACCTGGATGCAGAACATCGGCGCGGCATGGCTGATGACGACGCTGTCGGCGTCACCGCTGATGGTCGCGTTAATCCAGACTGCCGCCAGCCTCCCGCTGTTCATGCTCGCGCTGCCCGCCGGCGCGCTCGCCGACGTGGTCGATCGCCGCCGCCTGCTGATCTTTTCGCAGGGCTGGATGCTGGTGGCGGCCGGCTTGCTGGGCGCGCTGACGCTTGCGCATGCGACCACGCCGTGGACGTTGCTGGTGTTGAGTTTCGCGCTCGGGCTGGGCTCCGCGATGAACGCTCCCGCGTGGCAGGCGATTGTGCCTGAAGTGGTGACGCGCAACGACCTTGCCCCCGCCATCGCGGGGCTTGGGGTCAACTTCAATATCGCTCGCGCGCTTGGTCCCGCTTTGGGCGGCGTGGTCGTGAGCATGATTGGCGCTGGCGCCAATTTTCTACTCAACGCCACGTCGTTCCTGGCCGTGATGGCGGTGCTGTATAGCTGGAAGCGGGACTATAACCCGGGCACACTGCCCGCCGAACGAGTGATGGGCGCAATGCGCGCGGGGCTGCGCTATGTACGTTATGCGCCGCCGCTGCGCGCCGTACTGGCACGGACGGCGGCCTTTATCGTCGGCGCCAGTGCGCTATGGGCCGTGATGCCGTTGCTTGCGCGCTACGAACTCGGCCTCGGCGCGACCGGCTACGGATTGCTGCTCGCGTTTTTCGGCACCGGCGCGGTCGGTGGCGGCGCGATGCTGCCGTGGTGGGACCGGCACGCCTCGCGCGATACCGTGGTCGCTGTCAGCACCGTCATTTTCGCGGCGGCGTCGGCCGCGCTGGCCATTTCGCGCAGCGTGCCGGTGAGCTGCGCGTTGATGGCGGCGGGTGGCGCGGCGTGGACCGTCGCGATGTCGGAGTTGAACGTCGCGGCGCAACTCGCGGTCCCGCAATGGGTACGCGGACGCGCGCTCTCCTGCTATCAGATCGTCATGCAGGGCGGTATGACGCTCGGCAGTGTATTGTGGGGCGAAGTCGCCACGCATTGGGGAGTTCCCGCCTCGCTGCTTTACGCCGCGCCGGTGATGGGCGTTGGCATGTTGGCGATGATTCGCTACCGCCTGGCCAACGCCGGCACGCTCGCGCTCGACCCGATTCCGCCGGTGCCGATGCCGGAGGTCGCGGGCGAAATTGCACCGGACAGCGGGCCGGTGCTGGTCAGCGTCGAGTACCGGATCGATCGGGCGCACGTTCGCGAATTCGAACATACGATGCTCGAGTTGCGCACCATCCGGCGGCGCGATGGCGCGACCTTCTGGGGCTTGTTCGCGGACGTGGCTGACCCCAGCCGCTATGTTGAATTTTTCTCGGTCGATTCCTGGGTCGAGCATATGCGCCAGCACGGCCGCGGCACGCTCGCCGATCTCGAACTACAGGAATACGTGCGCTCCTTTCATATCGGTAAGGAGCCTCCAATTGTAACCCACCATATCGCCGCGCGCGTGATCCAGCATCCATAAGCATCCGACGCGCTGGTAAATGCTTGACACTCGCAGGCGCCTGCGGTGCGATACCTGTCGC
>JBOHWJ010000515.1:0-8659 GCA_050736495.1 Binataceae bacterium (SeqCode)
TTTAGCCGGATTGTTGAATTTGTGCGTCCTCCTGCCGCCGATGATAAGCGAGTGGTCCGCCGTTCAAGTTTCCGTCTCAGCCCCCGAATATCACGATTAGCGCGTCGCGCGCGAACCTATGCTTGAGCTTCGATCAGCGGCAGAAACAGGGTGTTCGCCGCTTGCGCCCTCATGCATATCTCTCCCGCCGCCGGAGAGATAAGGGTGGGGCGCGGGCGGTTGAAATAGTTTTTCAACCGCCCGCCAGGCAGCCGCAAGCGCTGCAAGCTTCCGGACGTTTAGGCTGCTATGGTCTTGGGATCGCTGAGGTACGGGTCACGAGACCAGTACCTCACGCAACGCTGATAAACTATTAGCTACTCACACACTGCGTTGCTGGAAACAGTGTAAAGCTGGGCGATGATGAAATCGCGCATCGAGAGCTCGGTTTGTGGATTCGTGAACTTGCCGCTCGGGCATGCTGACGCCAGTTGTGAGTTAACACTCCCCGTCATACCCTGCGGTGTGGTGAGCCTTAGAATTCCCCAGCCGTCGGAAGAAGCGCTCACGGCCTGCCCGGTGGCTGACCGTCCGCCGATATTGCTCGATTCAATAAACACGCAACCGCTTAGCATTATCGACGCCGCGACCATGGCCAACCCAAACATATTGAAGAGACCTTTCATTATACCCGCAACCTCCCTTTGCACGCTTTTACATGACGTGAGCGGAGATCGCAAATAGTGCGAACGTTTGACGCGCTCTCAGAATCAAAGGCATGCTCTGGAGTTGCTGAGCGCGGATGGCCTGCTTGCGACAGCGCATTAGCTGGAAGTAGAGGATTCGGCTTTTGCTTCTTGGCCGGGCAGTGATCCCTACAAGCAGTAGCAACGCTACAATGTCGACGTCATTACGAGGCGGCCCAAAACTATCGCAATGACCAGCAAATAATCAATTCGCAGTCGGTGGACTGTATAGTCAGCCGCAAATCACCGCAAACTAAGCAATTTCGTCAGGACGAGCCGCTCTCCCGCGGAGAGCAAGGCTCAGAGGTGGCCGCGGCCCAAGCGTCGCGGACGGAAACGGGTGTGCGGCACCCGCCTCAGGTCTGGAAAATCATGGTAAGGCGACAATTGCGATTTTCCGATGAAGATTCGACGGTCAGGTTGCATCGATGACGGACCGGCGTGGACTGACGTAGCGGAGTAGACCGCGGAAACCACGGGCGGCACCAGTAGCCTGAGCCTTAAAGGTCCGACGCGCGGGATCCGCGGAATGGTCAAAATGGCCCCCACTATCAGGGCGAGGCTTACGGCCGAGGCCGCGATCCGGGTTGGCTCGCCGGCAGCCCGGACCACCAGCGTGACGAATACGAGATAGGGCGCAGATAATCGCGACGTGCTCAAAACCGAGCATCGCCAAGGCAACCAGTCGGCAGCCGTTCCCTAAGCGCGTAGATGAGACGCTTTGGGCGGGCCGGAGACTGCGGCCGCAGGATGGCGCTGGCCGGCGGCAGGCCTGCGCGCAGCGGCCCAGAAACCGCCTGGACCCGCCCTGTGGAGTGCGGGTCGCCGAATATCATAAATCACCGAGCAGGTCGAAACAGGTCAATCTTGACGCATCGGAGCGAAATAGTAGCTTTACGCGCCAAGTACCGCTATAGGCAGTAGCTAGCCGCGAGGTGGTGGAAGTGCTTGACTCTTCGACGAGCGACACTTGAAAAAAGGCCCACATCCTGAAAACACCTGTTCAGAGTTGCTTGCGGCACTTAATCAGTCCGACAGTCAGATCGTCTAGGCTTTTTTTCGGAGGCATTAGTGATTCCCTTTGCCGGTAGTCCCCTTAATCGCGCGAGCGAAAAACGCACCGATCCAAACTGGATCGAGTCCAAACGGCGCGATCCGTCCTCGCGTGTACTCCCAATGTGGTGCCTGGAGCCGTTTCTTCTTGGGCCGGAAAAGTCCGGCCCTCCGACCGAGCTCGGCCTGTTACGACCGGAAATTGCCGATTCGCTTATCGGTGCGGGAGTACCGTGCATCTTTCTTGGTCTCGATGGTGACACGGCGGTATTTGCGCTTGACGTGTCGGGAGCCGGCGACCCTGGGAACGTGCGGCCGCTCGCCGGACTCGGCCATTTCCGTGACGCACGTATGGCGGCACAAATGGTCTCGAGCAAAGACGCCGCAATCATCGGGCAGGCGAAGGCGCTGATCGATTGGCATCAGCGGCACGGCTTCTGCCCGCGCTGCGGCGCGCCGACGAAGATGATGGACGCAGGTTACCGGCGGCTGTGTGGCAGATGCAACGCCGAGCATTTTCCGCGTGTCGATCCGGTGGTCATCATGCTCGCGACCTATGGTGAGGCATGTCTGGTGGGGCGTGGAAAGCAATTTCCACCCGGTATGTTCTCCGCGCTGGCGGGCTTTGTTGAGCCCGGCGAAACGATCGAGGAAGCGGTGCGACGCGAACTGATGGAGGAAGCTTCCATGAGAGTGGGCGAGGTAACCTATTACGCGACGCAGCCGTGGCCGTTTCCCTCCTCTTTGATGATCGGATGTTTCGCAAAGGCTTATAGCCGCAACGTGAAGGTGGACGAGAACGAACTCGCCGAAGTGCGCTGGATTGAGCGCAGTGTCGCGCGCGAGCTGATCGAGGGAAAGGAGGTGGATGGTCTGCGGGTGCCGCCGCCCGTCGCGATCGCCTATCATCTAATCAAGACGTGGGCTCTCGGTGAGAAATGACTGCCTGGTTTCTGAGACAAGGATCGACGTGCGATGATCTGATCCGCTTCGTCCAGTGCGCGGCGAACTGACCTTGTACCGCGCGAACGGCCGCTCGGGATCATCGGCACGCACGGCCTCGAAGTCATGGGCTGGGATGGCCACCATGAAACCATCTGGCGCTTAAACGTATTTCGCTAAACGGCTCCGGTCTGGCAAGAGGCTGGTGTGGAGGTGTTCGGTTGTCGAGCCGTCGCAGATTCCTGTTTCCGCGTGCCGTCAGGACACGCACTTTCATTATCCTCGCCGCGGCGTCTGTATGTCTCCTCGGGTACATACCCTTATCGGCAATGGCTGGCACAGACCCTTTCTTTGCCACGCCACACTCGCTCCAACCCAGAGTCGGCTTCTGGGTCAGAGTCTTTAGCGAGTACTCAGCGCGAGACTTTCTGATTCATGATCGAGATAATGTGTGGAAAGTGTACGCGGTTCTGCATCTGCCTGGTTCCGGCCCACCGGCGGCGCAGGATATCGCTCGCATCGAAAAGTACTTGCATCAGAAATACCGTGCGATTCTGGATCGGCTGGCGCAAGGAAAAAGGCCTGTGAGCGCCATACAGCGAAGGGTCGCTCAGTTGTTCGGGAAAGTGGACCGGACAGCGTATGCCAGGGCCGCGCGCAATCTACGGGTGCAGCAAGGGCTTCGAGAGCTCTTCAGGAAAGGGATGACGAGGAGCGCTCGCTATCGCCCGATGATGGAACGAATCTTTCAGAAGTACGACCTGCCGAAGGAGTTGGTCATGCTCGCCGCGGTCGAGTCGGAGTTCAATCCCAAGGCGAGATCGACGGCCGGGGCGGTTGGAATCTGGCAATTCATGCGTTCCACCGGCCGTGATTACGACCTCGTCGTCCGCCATCACGACTATCGCTACGACCCGCGGCGCTCAACCGAAGCGGCGGCAAGACTCTTGCGGGCGAATCACGAACGTTTTCCAAGCTGGCCGCTTGCGATAACCGCCTACGATTACGGCGCCGGCGCGATGGCGCATGCGGCCACGGTTCACGACGGCAATTACCTGCGAATTCTCAGGCATCACGATGACCCCAACTTCGGCTTCGCGGTCGAGAACTATTATTCAGAGTTTCTCGCCACCCTCGAGATCTACCGCCATTCCAGCCGCTACTTTCCTGCGCTTGGCCGACCCAAAGCGCCAGCGCTGATGGCTGAGCACTACACGGTACGTGGCGGGGACACGCTCTCAGCAATTGCACGGCGTTACGGCGTGAGCGTCGCAAGCCTGATTGCTGAGAACCATATTCGCGATGCGCGCCAACTGAGATGCGGGAGGAAGCTGTTGATCCCCGCCGGAGCAACCACCCACTATGCGTATGCGCGGGGGCGCCACTACACGGTGCGTCGCGGCGATACACTTTACGATCTCGCCCGCCAGTCGGGAGTGAGCGTGAAAAGCCTGATTAGTGCGAACCGGATTGAAGATCCACGCTCGCTCACTGTGGGCCGGATAATTTGCATACCCGGGGCGTAGCTCTGGCCACTTCCGGGCATAGTCGGACGGTTTGTGTCCATTCGGATCGCACTTGAATCGCCTCCACGTCGCCCGCTCTCCCTTCGGCGCGCGCTTCCCATCGGGCAGGACGCTCGATTCGCTTGCGCTCCAACAAGTGCGCCCGTGAAGCGGTGACGCGTCTGAGACAGTTCGGCCATCTTCGCGCCGAGCGGCGCTTTCTTCCGGATCTTGACATTCCGCTCTTTGCTGAATCAGCCTTGCTTCGCGTGCCCGCCATCCATCTTCGCGCCGCCGGATAACACCGGCGCGTTAAAGATAGTACCTGCCTGGGGCGAAACCGGCCGATGCCGCACAAATGTATGCACGTTGTAACTCTTATCGATCAAATTCGGCTGGCTGGCGGCCTAATCCACTCAGGTTAGTCACTTCTCTAAAATCTGTTGATGCACTCATTTATCCATGTTACCGAAATTATATGCATGACGTTTCAGGCATGCTTCACGCATTGTCGGCAATTACCCACTCGGTTTGGCTGCCACACTGAGGCGAACTGAGTACAGCCAGGAGAAGGATAGATGACAAATCACTCGCGTTGCTCATTTCAAGTTATGAGTATTCTGGCCGCTGGCTTCATTTTTCTCGGCACGGCGTCGGCCACGGTGGCCCCCACCATTCGTTGCGTGAACAGTGCCAGTCCCGCCTGTGGAGCTTCGTATGCCACGATCCAGGCGGCGGTTACTGCCGCTTCGCCCGGAGACGTTATATTGGTTGGCCCGGGAACGTACAATGAAACCGTGGAGGTCGCCACAGGCTCGCTTTTCCTCTTCGGCGCCCAGGCCGGCAATGACGCGCGCAGCGGCCGCCGCAACGTTAGAAACGAATCGGTCGTGAACGCAGCCGGATCGGGCCCGTTGAATGCGGGATTCATAGTCACGGCAAACAATGTGGTGATCGATGGTTTCACGATTCAGGGAGCCACGGGGAGCGCGAACGGTTCCGGCATCGACCTCAAGGGCGGCGTCGCCAACGCGTCCGGCGCAAAGATTCTCAACGACATTTTACAAAATAACAGCCAGGCGCTGTCCCTGAACTTCGAGGGTTTCGCCCCGGTGACCAACGTGATCGTGGAGCACAACCTGTTCAGAAATAACTCGGTGGTATCCGGGGATGGTATTTTCACGTCAGCCGCTGACAATGTTATCATTGACGGCAATAATTTCACCGGAGATCCGACGGCCGCAGTTGGAATTAATAACTCCAACAATGTTACGATTTCCGGCAACCAGTCAAATAAGGACGGTACCTTCGTTATCATTACCGGCACCACCAATGCGCAGATCAGTAATAACCGGGGAAAGAATTTTCTCAGCGCGGCGGACGCATTTCCTGGCGCCGGTGGGGCGGCGGTTGCCATCGGCGGCAATAACAGTCATCTCAATATCCACAACAATCGGTTTGTACGCGGCGGCGCCTTTGGTGTCCGGGTTACAAACATTTTCGGCGGATCGGCCAACCAGGATGTCAAAGTGAGCGATAACTTCGTCTCGGGAATGGCGATGGCGGGGCTGGCGGTCGAAGCCGGCATGCTCAACGCTGGAACTATCCTGAACAACCTGCTCACCCGGAACAAGGGCGATGGCATTTTCATTGACACCGGCAATGCGGGCAACCTGGTGAGTCAGAACTTCGCAAGGGGCAATACTGGCTTCGACTGCGACGACGCCTCAAACGGCGGCGGCACGCTCGGAACCGCCAACACCTGGCTCGATAATGTAGGTAAGGCGAGTTCGCCGGCAGGACTGTGCGCGCCGCGATGACGACGGCTGAGCGCGGGGCGAGGCGGCAAGCATGATGTGAGCGCACGTTCAGCTAGCCGCTTGAACTGGTCTTGCGCCCGCGACGTTCGACGCACCGGTGAGGGCGACAGGGGGGCCGGCTGAACCGCCGGTCCCCTGTCTTTTCTACTCCATACTTAAACCCGCGCCGATTCGTCTCTGAGCGAACAGCAGGAAAGAATCTCGTTCAGCCTGAAAGTGTGGATACTGTGCCGCGCATCTGCGCTTCCCAACGTTCATCTCTTCCTCGCCGCGCCTGAGCTTCAGTAGCTGCTGCCGGCAGAATACCCAGGACTCCAACCGACGCCTATTCCACGCGAACCTGAAACGCTCGGCTCCCCGTGCGTTACGCAAAACTCTCCGACCTGAGATTCGGATCAGGAAATCGCCGGCTTGCCGGTGAGCGCGGTGGTCGCTTGCCCTTTGTTTTCGACGGCGATACAGATGGCATGATCCATAATGCCCCGGCGACGGCTAATTCTCAGACTGGCCGAGATCAGTTGAACTTTCTGGCTATCCGTTCGGAGAATATGTGGCTGACCGCGATGGATGCTCGCCTCGAGGCGCAGGAATATATCCGCTATACAGGAGGAATTTACCATGGCTACATCGTCGACCAACGCCGCCCGCGAAAAGGCTCGCGCCGTGGTGCCCAAGCTTATCGATCTGACGGAGAAGGTGCTCTTTGGCGACGTCTGGGAGCGTCCCGGACTCTCCAAGCGCGACCGCAGCCTTATTACATGCGCGACCTTGGTCGCGCTGGGGCGCGGCGAACAGCTACGCGGCCATCTCGGCCGCGCGCTCGACAACGGCGTGACCCGGGACGAGATCAGCGAGCTGATCACGCACCTGGCCTTCTACTCCGGATGGCCGACCGCGATGTCAGCGGCCTTCATAGCGAAAAGCGTCTTCGAAGAACGCTAGCACGCGGGAAAAACGAGCCGTCTCGGATAGCCAATGTGGATCCTCCCGGGATCATCATTATGTAGAGGCAAATATGCGGATCGGATTCGTCGGGCTGGGTACGATGGGCGCCAAGATGGCCGCGAGTCTGCAACGGGCGGGCTATAGCCTGGTGGTTAACGACGTGCGGCGGGAGGCGGCAGCGCCTCATATTGACGCAGGCGCGGCTTGGGCGGATACGCCGCGGCAGGTCGCCGACGCGTCCGACGTCGTGTTTAGTTCACTTCCGGGTCCGCTCGAAATGGAAACGGTCGCCTTGGGTGACAACGGTCTGCTCGCCGGCATGCGACCTGACGCCGCCTACTTCGACCTGTCGACCAACTCGCCGTCGCTTGTGCGGCGGATTCATAAGATTTTCGCTGAGCACAGCGTTCACATGCTGGACGCGCCGGTCAGCGGCGGTCCGCGCGGAGCGGCGACCGGCAAGCTGGCGATATGGGTCGGCGGCGAGGAGAACATTTTCGATCGGCACAAGACCGTGCTCGACGCTATCGGTGATCAGGCTCGCTACGTTGGTCCGATTGGCGCGGCTACCATCGCGAAACTCGTGCACAACTGCCTGGGCTACGCGCTCAATCGTGCCATGTCCGAAGTATTTACATTAGGCGTCAAGGCGGGCGTGGAACCGCTGGCGCTGTGGGAGGCCGTGCGTCAAGGCGCGCTCGGACGGATGCGAACCTTCGATGCGGTGGTCAACCAGTTCCTGCCCGGGGTATACGATCCCCCGGCCTTTGCCTTGCGTCTCGCGCACAAGGACGTTTCACTCGCGACCGCCCTGGGCCGGGAATTCAACGTGCCAATGCCGATTGCGAATCTCGCTCTCGATGAGTTAACCACGGCGCTCAATCGCGGCTGGGGCGAGCGTGATTCGCGGGCGGCGATGCTGCTGCAAGAGGAACGCGCCGGCGTGCGGATAGCGGTCGACCCCGAGCGGATACGCGAGGCTCTGAAGCGCGAATCGAAAAAGCGCGATACCTAGAGAGGACGGTTGGATAGGTATCCATTCGCCCGCTGGGATGCGCCCGTGCGATCGGCCGAGAATGTATCGCAGGTGAGATTGGGCGAATGCGGATCGAAACGGGAGACCTGAGATGACCGAGATTCCGGAATACAAGATTTTCGCCATCAGGTATGCGACCCGCGACGCGCGACGCGCCGATCATTTTGTCGGTGGCGATCCGCACGACGGTCCCATGCCGATGGACTACTTCATCTGGGTCGTGGTCGGGCCGGATCGCGTCTTCCTGGTCGATACCGGATTCACCGAAGAAACCGCGGCGCGCCGCAAACGCAAGTTCCTGCGTTGCCCGATCGAGAGTATGAGAAAGCTCGACATCGATCCGCATTCGGTCACCGACGTCATTCTGACGCATCTGCACTACGATCACGTCGGCAACTTTCATAAGCTGCCGAACGCGCGCTTTTATCTCCAGGAGCGCGAGATTGCGTTCGCAACCGGGCGCTACATGCGTTATCCATACTTCGGCCGCGGGTTCGAGACCGAGGATGTGGTTGGGATCCTGCGGCTCAACTTTACACGCAGGGTCGAACTGTACCATGGCGACATGAATCTGGCGCCGGAGCTTACGCTGCATCTCGCTCCCGGCCATACCGCTGGTCTGCAGGTGGTGCG
>JBOHWJ010000516.1:0-6989 GCA_050736495.1 Binataceae bacterium (SeqCode)
TCAGCACGGATCTTTCGGTGTGGCGGGATTATCGCCATGACTGCACGCCGATTCAAATCAGCGGAGGCGGTGGCGTAAGCATCGGTGGACTGCCCATAATTAAAATGAATCATGGAATCACCCGGAGGCACCCACGATGGCGACCGACGAGAGCGTTCACAACAAGAGCGTCCAACTGATGGCGGCGGTCGAACCGCGGCCCGGCCATCCCTATTACATGTATGACGCCATCTGCGAGCAGCCGGACGCGCTTCGGCGCACGCTCGAACGCAACCATGTGGCGGCGGCCGAACTGGCGCGCGAACTGGCCGCGGCGCCCGCCCTGCGCCTGGCCGGTATCGGCACTTCGCTCAACGCCGCGCTCTACGGCGCCTACTGGATGCGCGCGGTCGGCGGGCTGATGCGCGTCAATGCGCTGAGTTCATTTGATCTCGCCAATTATTTTCCACCGCTGCCGCCCGATTCGGCGCTCATCACGTTGTCGCATCGCGGCTGGAAACAGTTCTCGGCCAGGGCTGTCACCGACGCGCGGGCGCGCGGCGTCTTGACCGCCGCCATCTGCGGCGAAGGCCCGAACGAGGGCGCGCGCCTCGCCGACCATCTGTTCATCACCACCGAGCAGGAAAAATCGGGCGCGCACACCAAGAGCCTCACCTCGGCTATGGCACTGTTGTTCGATCTCGCGCTCGAAATCCGTGCCGTCGCTCATGGCAACGACGAAATCGCGGTGGCGATGCGCCGTGAATTCCCGGCAATACCGTCACGGCTCGAACAGCGCATCGCCGACGACAGCCGCGAACGCGCCGCCGCCGAGCGTCTGTCCAGGTACAGCAGCATCATCATCACCGGCGCGGGGCCGAACTACATTACAGCGCGCGAGATCGCGCTGAAGCTCAAGGAGGCGGCCTACGTACATGCCGAGGCGCTGCAAATCGAGGAGTTCCTGCACGGACCCATCGCGGCGGTCGATGCCGATACGCTGGTGATTCTGATCTCGGCCGCCGCCGGCGCGGGTGCCGACCGCGCGCTTCAGGCCGCACGCGCGCTTGGTGAGCTTGGCGCCGCACGTCTGGCGCTGGTGGTCGCCGGCGCGCCCGCACCCGCGGCGGAAGTCACCATCCCGGTCGCGGCATCGAGCGAGACGCTGAGTCCGTTCGGCTTGTTGCTATCACTGCAATTGTTCACGTATTACTTCGCGCTCGCGCGCGGATGCGATCCCGACCGCAATCATCGGCAGGATCCGCGCCACGCCCAGGCCGCCACGCATTACGATCTCTAGCAGGTGCTGAGAAACCAAAAGAACCGGCATGGATCGTCCTTCGCTCTCAGCACCCTGCATGAACACTGGCTGCATTCCGAAACTTCTCTCCCGCCGCGCCAGAGATAATAGTGGGGTCGCCGGCGGTTGAAATAGCTTTTCAACCGCCTGCTGGCGACTGCCCGGCGCGCGAATGCCGCTATTGCTTATAGCCGAAGCGGCGCAGCATCGCATGGCGTTCGTTGCGATCGGCCTCGCCCTCAACGCCCTTGGGCGCGGCTCCGTCGATTATGCCCATCACGCCACGCGCCCCGTTATGCTCGGCGACAACGACGCTGGCGGGATTGGCGGTCGCACAAAACACCGAACACACTTCGGCAACCGCTTTGACCTGGTTGAGCACGTTGACCGGAAAGGCATTGCCGAGCATCACCACGAACACGTGGCCGGCACCGATCGCCTGGGCCGTGTTTATCGCGGCCTGCTCCAGTTCGCCGTCGGTACCGGTATGGCGGATGAGGCAGGGGCCTGACGCCTCGCAGAAAGCGAGACCGAACTTGATCCCTGGGACGGCCTGCACCAGCGCCTCATAGAGATCCTCGACCGTTTTAATAAAGTGCGCCTGCCCGACGATGACGTTGACGTCAGCCGCCGGCCTGTGGATTTCGATCGCTTTTAGCTCCATCGCAATTGCTCTTTACCGCCGTTGGTAACAGGATAATAAGGCAGTGGAGGCGGGGCCGAAAGGGAAGGTGGGTCGGCGCGCGGCGGCCGATGTGCCGCGGTCAACGGCGCACGAGGTCATGCAGATGCAGACGACGGCGCCGGTGCGCAAACCGGCCGAGTTGCCGCGCTACTTCTATCGCCTGTCGGCGCGCGCCCAGCGTGTTTATCTGCGCAGCGACGCGATTGACCGCTTCGAGCTGATACCTGGGACGGCCGCGTTCACAATGCTTGCGGCGTTGATGTACGCGCTGGAAGGCGGCGCGCCGCCAACGGTCGAACGCGCGGCGCAGACGCTGGTGAACGAATTATGCCGCCTGCTGGGCGTGCGCCCGGTGCGAATCGAAGTGCGCGGCGTGCGGCCGCGTACCAGTTACAGTGAGCTTCACGGGATTTTCTATCCGCACGCATCCGCGCGCCGTGTCGTCGTGACGGTTCGCGCAATCACCGCGGCGGCGCGGGCGGGCGCGCCGTTGATCGTGTTGTGGATGCGCACGGCGCAGCGTCACGATATCGTCAAGCCAAAGACGTTCGTGCGCACGTTGATGCACGAACTGGGGCATTATCTCGACTATGCGCTGCTCAGGCTCGGCGACTCGTATCATACCGACGGATTTTTCAAACGCGAGTCCTTCCTCGTGCGGGCGCTCTTTCAGACTGCGCGCGAGCCCTGAGGACGCACGTAAAATACCGGGAAGCGGCGTGTCTCAGTGGAAGTTTAGCGCCGTCACGATTATGTATGTGAAGATAAGGCCGGAGCCTGCCGCGAAGATTGCCTTGAACAGGTTCTGTTCGACTTTGAGTGCGCCCCAAGCCAAGGCCGCCGCCATGCCCATCAAGATGAGAATCCGTGCCTGCGGCGGCATCTCTACCCAGAGCAAGCCCAGGTTGCCTGGAAGCAGCTCGAAAAGCGCTTCCGCAAACTGATCCATCGTTATGAGAAACGAATGCACTTAGTTGTGGCTATATCGCTTATGTAGGCATATTTATCCGGATTCCACTTGTGAATAAAGTATTAATGGTTGGTATGAAAATGTTTCTCCTGATGCGAGACGGCCGAAGAGATCGCCACGTTCCTGGCCAGTCATCGACCGGTCCCGAAACGTGCCAGCCCAAGACCTGCCTGGTTGGTTAGAGTTGATGAGCCAAGCCCGGGGTAAGCAAGTGATGGGACTGTTTGACCGTATATGCACCTCACTATCGCCGACGGCGCACCCTCTGGAGCGGCTCGCCGTCACAGCCGGCCGTTGCGAAACTCTCGCGGCAAATCTCAAACGACACGCCGCGATGTGCGACTACCCAAATATCAAGGCGGGATTGGGACGGCTGGCGGAGGCGGAAGCGGTTCAGGCCAACGCGCTGCGGGTAATTCTCACGGCTCACGGCGCATGGCCGCGGTTGCCCGAGACGCCGTTGCATGAAGGCACCAGCAACTGGGAGCGCGTGAGCGCCGACCTCGCCCTGCTGGCTGAGATACATCGCGATATCAATCTGCATGCCGTGGAATGGGAGAGCGTGGAGCCGGGACTCGCTGCGCGATTGCGCGGGCTCTCCGCCGCGGAAAACGACCATCTCGGGAAGTTGCGCGATCTCGCGCTGAAATGCGACCCGCAG
The DNA here is from genome assembly GCA_050736495.1 of Binataceae bacterium (SeqCode). Classification (GTDB taxonomy): domain Bacteria; phylum Desulfobacterota; class Binatia; order Binatales; family Binataceae; genus JBOHWJ01. The sequence goes on from JBOHWJ010000516.1 coordinate 3,596, forward strand.
GCGTTCAACTGAGACGGCATTGCGTAGATGAAAGTCGGCCCGTGGCGCTTCATCCTGACAATGGCATTGGCGCTGGCAGCCTTGGCGCTGACGAGCAAAACTTCACGCGCGTCCGATGACTGGCTTGCGCGGCTGAATCAATACCGCGCAATGGCGAAACTTCCCGCCGTCGCCGAGGATCAGCAATTGAGCAAGGGCGACTGCGCTCATTCGCGCTACGTGGTCAAAAACTATACCCCCGCGATTCGCGCCGACCGTTCCCTGGGAACCAACTTCCACATCGAGGACACCTCGAATCCCTGGTACACCTACGACGGTTTTATCGCCGGCAGATCCAGCGACGTGCTGGCCGGCACCGGTTCGCCATCGGCCTCATGGGCGATCGACACCTGGATAGCCGCGCCGTTTCACCGCTTCGCTCTGCTCAATCCGCATCTCTCGCGCATCGGCTACGGCAGCTTTTGTGAGAATGGCGTTTGCGCGGCGGCGGTAAACCTCACCAGCGACGCGCTGCCGGCGGCGCTACAGATTCGCCGCCGATGGAGCAGCGGAGCGCCAGTGACCGGAGAGAGCGAGGCGCGCGGTGGCGGCATCGGCGCTCCGTTCGCTCACCCGATCGAGTTTCCGCCCGACCGATCGGTGGTCGACCTGCTCAAGTTTTCTTCGCAAGAATGGCCGGACCCATTGACCAGTTGCCCCGGCTACAAAATTCCAACCGGCTTGTCAATCACGCTCCAACTTGGGACATGGCTCAGCCCGAAAATTTCCGCGTGGTCGCTGACCAGCCAGGGTGTTCCGCTGGAAACCTGCGCCTTCGACAGTGACGACTACCACAATCCGCAAACTCTGACTCAAAAGCTCGGACGCGGCGGCCTGGAATTTTATGGAGCGGTAGTGATGATCCCGCGGACACCGCTCAAGCCTGACACCCGCTACACGGTCTCGATGAAAGTTGAGGATATGGACTACACTTGGTCGTTTTCGACTGGAACGGCGGCGCACCTCCCGCAGGTCCCGCAAGTTCACGATAACCAGCGGCCGTAGCAAAGAGCGGCGGCCATCCGGGCGCAAAAGCGGCGGGTGGCGTCGCGAGCGGAGTGTTGCGCCACGCTATGTCTCCACTTTTTCCGCGCATTGCTTGCGAAGGGCGCCGCCGCCACAGAGCTAGACCGGTTTCGCGTCGATCAGGATAGCCGCCAATAACGCGGGTTCCTTGCCTTTGTTCACCCAGGCATGGTTGGTACCGCGTTGAATCACCACGTCGAACGGCTTCAGGTCGACCTCGGCCTTATCCAGCAGCAGAGTGACGTTTCCCGATAGCAAGATGATGTAGTCGACGGTGCGCGTGACATGCATCCCGGGATGGCGGCTGGTGTCCACGCGGCAATGGCTGGCGCCGATTGAAGCGAACCGGCGCGCCGCCGCGGCCTCGCGCTCCGCCAGTGGCACGTTGGGGTCTTCCGGCGGGACCATGAAATAACGAAAGGAACTGGCGTTGGGCGGCGGCTCAAGCCGCATGGGGCGATCGGCGCCGTCGCCCTTGACGGAGTTGTCGGCCCGCGCGGTTGCGGACTCGCCCCCACTGTTAGCAAGTTGCTCGCCGTCTTGAGAAGCGCGATCAAGATCGGAGAGGGACTTAAAGATAGCGGCTGAGACCGCGGCGGCGCAGTTCCTCGGTCAGCCGCCGGATATCCTGCGATTGCGAGCGCCGCGCGATAAGAATCGCGTCGCCGGTATCCACCGCGATCAGATCGCTCACGCCGAGCAGCACCATCAGCCGCTCGCCGCCACGCGCGAGCACGCCTTCGGCGTCGAGCGCGATCACATTGCCGCTGAGCGCGTTGGCCGATCGCCCGCGCAGCGCCTCCCACAGGCCCTCCCAACTGCCCACGTCGTGCCATCGAAAACGCGCCCTGACGCCGAGCACGCGTGCGCTCTTCTCGGCAACGACGCGGTCGAAGGAATCGAATTCGAGACGCCGATAAGCGCGCGCGAGCGCGCCTGCGCGCAGCACGGGCAACCAGCCCATCGCGGCGGCAAGCTCCGGCGCATGCGCGTTCAGTTCCGCGCCGAGCGTATCCACCCGCATCACGAAGATGCCGGCATTCCACAGAAACTTGCGCGACTTCAGCATCCGGCGCGCAAGCGGTGGCGGCGGTTTCTCGACAAAGCGTTCGACCTTGAACCCAGCGCCGGCGGCGCGGCCGATTTTCTGATAGCCGTAGCCGGACTCGGCGCGGGTCGGGGTGACGCCCACCACGACGATCGCGCGGCCGGCGGCGGCGATCCCGATGGCATCGGCGAGCGTGCGGCGAAAGCCGGCGGCCGGCGCCATGTAATGGTCCGCGGGCATTACCGCTACCACCGTCTCCTGACCGAGGCGGGCGCCGGCCACGGCGGCGCCATAGGCGATCGCGACTGTGGTGCCACGCCCCTCGGGCTCGACGATCAAGTTGCACGGCGGGATTAGTTCCTTTGCCGCACGGCGGAAGAGCGCGGCCTGACCGGCCGACACGAGAATGAAAATTCGATCGCGCGCGATCAGCGGCTGCGTGCGCGCAACCGTATCGGCGAGCAGCGTGGTCTTGCCGTCAATCGAAAAGAGCGGTTTGGGACGGCCGGCGCGGCTCTCCGGCCAAAAGCGCGTGCCGTGCCCGCCGGCTAAGATGAGCGCCGCGGCGCGTTCATCCGGCATCCGTGGCCTCGGTCGCCGCAGCCCGCGCCGCATTAGACCTTCGCGCCGAGTTCCTTGAGCTTGCTCTCGAACAGCGAGCGGATTTCGTCCAGGGTCTTCTGGTCCCGCGCCTCGAACCGCATCACTAGTGCCGGCTGTGTATTCGACGCGCGCACGAGGCCCCAGCCACCGGGGAATTTCACGCGGGCGCCGTCGATTTCGACGGTTTCGTAATGCGCGCGGAAATACTCCGCGGCCTTGCGCACGAGCTCGAACTTTTTGTCATCGGGGCAATCGACGCGGATTTCCGGCGTGAAAGAGGCACGTGGCAGATCGGCGAGAATCTCGCCGAGCCCCCGGCCCTCGCGGCTCACGATTTCGAGCAGGCGGAAGGAGGCGTAGATGGCGTCGTCGAAACCGTAATAGCGGTCGTTGAAAAACATGTGGCCGCTCATCTCACCGGCAAGCGCGGCGCGCTCTTCTTTGAGTTTGCTTTTGATCAGCGAGTGGCCGGTTTTCCACATGATAGGGCGGCCGCCATGCCGCGCGATATCGTCGTAGAGCCGCTGCGAGCATTTGACGTCGCCGATAATCGCCGCGCCCGGCCGCTCCTTCAGGATCGAGCGCGAGAACGCGACCATCAGTTCGTCACCCCAAACGATGCGGCCGTTTTCGTCGACCGCGCCGACGCGATCGGCGTCTCCGTCGAGCGCGATGCCG
>JBOHWJ010000517.1:0-3711 GCA_050736495.1 Binataceae bacterium (SeqCode)
GCGACCGGCCTTGGCCAATAATTTTTTAGAGAAAAGATCGGATGCGGATATCCCTGGGTGCGAGGCATGGGGGGGTAGGGTGGGGGAGGGAGAAAATTTCCCGCCGCTACCCGAGGGAGCAATGCGATTTTCAGATCGCCCCGGCCCAGGCCAGCGGCTCAACCTGATCGCGGCGCGGAGATTCGGGGGACCACTCGAATGCGTGGTGCCTACCTCTCGAATGCGTGGTGCCCGCCGCGCGTGTGCGATTCGCGTTCGCGCCCGAGCGCACTTGCCCGCCGTGCGGATTGGCCACGCCCGCCGTGGCGCTGCGCCACGTTGACCACGCGTCCCCGCGATTTGGTTCCATCATGGTCGCGAGCGGCGCTTATTCAGTGGTCGTCGCTATGCGCGATTGTGGCCATGCCCGCCGCCGCGGCAACGCGATTCTCGCGTGCGGCTTTTCCCGCGCCGCCGTGCGCGGCGACAAATGCGACCAATTCATGGGGATCGATGCGGCGCGGAATGAAGCCGTGGGCGGGTGGAACCAGGTTCCGCGGGCGATGCGTGTAGAGCCAGCGTGGACGGTAGAGCGCCAGCTTGATGCCGCGCGCTCGCGCCTTCACCTCGACACCATCCGCGATGTCGCAGTGAACCAAGCGGGCCTGGATGCGCCAATGCCGCACCGCCACCAGTTCTGGCGTGAGCTTCACCAAGGCGCGCTCGCGCTCTAGGCGTACAATGTCCGGCAGCGCGGCCCGGCGGACAAAGCGGATGAGCAGCACGCGGCGCGGCAGGATGATGACCGCGTGCGCGACCGGCCGCAGCGCCGCCAACGTTGTGCGTTCCGCCTCGCTCACCTCGACTGCCGCCGCCGGCAGCGGCCCGATCCGCACGTCGCCCGAATGCGGATAGTCGCGGTAGTACCCGAACAGGTACGCATCGCGCATCACGCGGATCGTCGGGTAGATGCTCAGATCGCCGCCGTGCGGATATGGACTTCGACTCGCCACGCGGAAGGTTTGCACAATGTGTAGATGAAACTGTAGATGGGCTCGACTCCGCCTCACTCAACGCGCGGGCCTGAAGTTAGGAAACTGTTCTCCACGTGGGGGATTCGTTGGTGGCGGCGGCAGGAGTCGAACCTGCGACACTGCGGATATGAGCCGCATGCTCTAACCAACTGAGCTACGCCGCCACTGAGCGAATCAGGATAGCGGGACCGGCACCCGTGCGGAAGAGCTTACGGGATTTTCCGAGGCGGACGCTTTCAATCGAGGTCGAGTGGTTGCGATTTGACCTGATGGCTGCCGCGCGCGACCTGATACAGCACGCCCTCGTTGAACTCAACGCAACTCAGCTTGCCGCCGTAGACCAGCCCGGTGTCGATGCCGAGTTTGAACGGCATGTCCACCATCACGGTGCGCATCGGGGTATGTCCGAAAATCACGGTGGCGTCGACCAGATGCGGATGAAAGATGAACTCCTGGCGAATCCACAGCATGTCCTCGACACTCTGCTCTTCCAATTGCCGCGTTGGCAGGATGCCGGCGTGGACGAACAGGTAGGGCGGATGCAGGTAGCTGGTGGCGAGCGCCTTGAGGAATTCGAGATGGCGATGCGGAATATGATCGGCCGTGCGGTCGAGCGCCGTTTCGGTCACACCGTAGCTCTCAAGGGTTTGCGCGCCACCGTTGAACAGGAACGATTCGGCGTAATGGCCGGGCAGGCCGAGGTACGCGAGCATCATGTCCTCGTGGTTGCCCTTCAGGAAGACGGTTTCGGCCTCGCCGTGTCCGAGCTCAATCAATTGATCGATGACGTCGTGGGCGGAGGGACCGCGGTCGATGTAATCACCGACGAACACCACGATATCGTCCTGGCGCGGCGCGATAGCCTTGATCATCGTGCCGAGCTCGTCGGCACATCCGTGGATATCGCCGATCGCGAACAGGCGTCCTTTGCCGCGGCTTCTTTTGCGCGTCGCCATTGCTTTACTACTCCTGCGTGGGCCGCGGACTGCCGTCGGCGATCAACTCGTTGAGCGTCGCCCGGTCCTCGATAACTCTGCGCGCCGCGCTATAGGGGTTGAGCTTGCCCTGGCGGACTTCGCTGACGACGCCCTCGGCGCCGCCCTTGCGCAACCCGCGGGCGGTGCGCTCTTCGAGTTCGGCGGTCAGAACCTCGACGAATTCACGGGCGCGCCGCTCGCTCATCGACGTGGCGTCGCGATGCGCCCTGACATAATCGGCATGGCGCCCCACCGCGGCCACCACCGCATCGATCCCGATATCGCTCGCGGCTTGCGTCATCAGCACCGGCGGACGCCAGCCGTCGGTGACGGCCTTCAGATGAACGCTCAATTCCAGTTCCATCTTGATACGGTCCGCGCCGTCGCGGTCAGCCTTGTTAACCACGAAGAGGTCGGCGATCTCGTTGAGTCCGGCCTTCATCACCTGCACGCCGTCGCCGGCCTCAGGCACGGTCACGACCACCGTGGTGTCGGCCAAGTCCATCACGCTCAACTCGGTCTGTCCGACGCCGACGGTCTCGATGATGATGATGTCGTGGCCGAAGGCGTCGAGCAGTTTGACGATCTCGCGCGCAGCGCGGCTGAGACCGCCATGATGGCCGCGGCTGGAGAGGCTGCGGATATAGACGCCTTGGTCGCGATAGTGGTCGGTCATGCGGACGCGGTCGCCGAGCACGGCGCCGCCCGAGTACGGGCTCGACGGATCGATGGCGAGCACCGCGACCAGCTTGTCCCGAGCGCGATACCTGGCGATTAGCTGGTTGACCAGCGTGGATTTGCCGGCGCCCGGCGCGCCAGTAATGCCGATGATGTAGGCATGGCCGGTGCGTGCGTAAATGCGCTCCATCACCACGCTTACCGCGGCGGCGCGATTCTCAACCAAGGTGATGAGACGCGCGAGCGCGATACGGTCTTGCCGCGCGAAGCGTTCAAGCAACGAATTCAGTTTAGCGTCAACCATCGATCGCCCGGCATCAACCCCGGCTCCTCCAGACCTCACCATCGTATTCGCAAGCGGCGTCATGCAAAAGGCCGCGCATTTGTCAGGCTGGAAGCGCCGACGGCTCCACGCCATGGCCAGTTGCGGCACGCGTTGCGAGGGGTGAGATTGCGCGCCTGTAAGCGTTCCGCATGCGCGTCGTCACTACCAGGATCATAGCGGCAGCGCTCAAGCGCGGGCAATCGGGGCAACAGTTTGCGGCGGCGCGGCGTTGAGTCGGACCGGCGCTCGTCCTATCCTCGATTTGGATCACGCATGAAGTTGCCCGACTTATATCGCGACTGGCGTCTCGTGGCCGGACTGGCGCTGGTGGCACTTGGCGTCGGCAATTTGATTGTCGGCGGCGTCCGGACCCAGTTATATAGCGAAATTGTCGCTCATGAATCCGATATCACCAGCGCCGACGAGGCCTATCGCAGCTTCGACGAGCTAGACTCCGGCGCGGGCGCCGTACTCGAGCCGTTCAACGCGGAGCAGCGGCGGGTTTCCTACGCGACCGCGCGCATGGATTTCTATCATGCGACTTATCTGGCCGGCCGCGTATTGGTGATCATTGGCGTGTTGCTGACGCTGATCGGCTTTATCGCGCTGATTCAGAACGACGCGCGCCGCGCGCGCAATCGGATGAGCGTCGGGCCGGGCATTCATTCACCGCCACGACGTTGAATCGCCGGTACCTCCTCGATCCGGACTTTTGTAT
>JBOHWJ010000518.1:0-3620 GCA_050736495.1 Binataceae bacterium (SeqCode)
GTCCGATGTTCCACACGCTTTCGCCGCCGTGGCGTTTGTAGGTTCCAAGCAGCGGCGCCGGAGCTGCGAGTGTTGGCGTCATAAGGATATCGAATCCGCCGCTCCACCAATCCGCGGCTGCGCGCGAAAATGTGTTCATCCATTCGCATACCGAGAGGTAATCGGTCACGGCGATGCGCCGGCCGCGCGTGATTAGCGCCCAGGTCCACTCGTCGAAATCCTCCGGTCCCACCTTGCGTGCCAGCAAATGCTCGGCGGTGGCGACGAATGCCGCTTCATGGCAGGCGATCAGTTTGCCCATCCGCGAATCAATAGTGGGGTCGTCGAGCGCGGCAGGGAAAGCGGCTTCGAGATTATGGCCGAGCGATTCCAGCAACGTTGCCGCGTTGCGGACGGCAGCCGCGCATTCCACATCTAGCGGCGGATGCGAGGACGGCGCGCGCTCCATGAAGCCGATGCGCAATTTACCCGGTACATGGCTGAGCTCCTCGCGATACGAACGGACAGGCGGCGGCGCCATCCACGGATCGCCGGGCATCCAGCCGTCAATCGCGTCGAAAATCGCGGCAAGATCGCGAATCGAATGGGTCAAAGCGCCCTCTTCGCACAGCCCATGCCAGAAGTCGCCGTAGATCGGGCCGAGCGACGTGCGCCCACGCGATGGTTTCATTCCGACCAGTCCGCATTTGCTTGCTGGAATCCGAATCGAGCCGCCGGCGTCGTTTCCGTGTGCCGCGGGAACCATCCCTGAGGCCACTGCGGCGCCGGCGCCGCCGCTGGAGCCGCCGGCCGAACGGCCCGGATCCCACGGATTGCGCGTGACGCCCCAGGCGTTGGTCTCGGTCGAAATCGAGGTGCCCCATTCCGGCACAAAGCCGGCGTCGAGGAACTTCCGCGCGACGTGCGAAGTCACCGGTGCCGTCAAGCCCGCCTCGCGCAACGGTTTCCATCCCCAACTGAAGGGCTCGCCCGCGAGCGACTGTACGAGGTCCTTCAGCAGAAACGGCACGCCGCGAAACGGTCCGTTTGGAAGTGCGGCTTCATTGGAAGATTCGGCGCGCGCCCGCTCGTAGCGCTTGAAGCTCACGCAATTGAGTTGCGGATTGATTTTTTCGATGCGCTCGATGGCGGCGTCAACCAGTTCAAGCGGCTTGATTTCGCCGCGGGCGACCAGTTGTGCCTGCGCGGTGGCGTCCATTCGAGCCAATTCTTCAAGCATTGTGGTTCTCGATCGAAGTCGCGCAAGATCGCGGGCGAAAACGCTGTGCGCTCCCGCCCGCGAAGTCAGCGAATATGATAGCCGCGTGAATCGTTCAGATGCGCGTGGTCTCCGCCGGTTCGTCGATCACGCGCGCCTCGATATGGCCGATCTTTTCGATCTCGATGCGTACGGTGTCACCAGCCTTGAGCCATTTGGGTGGTTTCATCGCGGCTGCGACGCCGCTCGGTGTGCCGGTCGAGACGATAGTGCCGGGCTCCAGCGTGAAGACGGTCGAGAGCGTCTCGACCTGCGAAAAGCAATCGAAGATGAGGTACTTGGTGTTCGAATGCTGCCGCTCTTCACCGTTGACCAGCGTACGCAAGTCGAGCGCATGCGGATCTTTGATTTCATCCGGCGTCACGATCCACGGGCCGGTCGGTCCATGCGTGTCGAACGATTTGCCGAGCGTCATCGTGGGCGCGCGTCGCTGCCAATCGCGGACGCTTACGTCGTTGACGATCATGTAGCCGGCGATAACCTCGTGTGCACGGTCGTGCGGCACATGACGGCAGCGCCGGCCGATGACAAAGCCCAGTTCGCCTTCATAATCGAGTGCGCCGGAGGCGCGCGGCAGGTGAATCGGGTCGTAGGGACCGTTGACGCAGCTCGACTGCTTGTTGAAGAACATCGGGAACTGCGGCTTTTCGCGCCCGGTCTCGGCGATATGGTCGGAGTAGTTAAGTCCGATCGCCAGAAACTCCGGTGGATGTTTGATCGGCGCTTCGAGTTTCACCTGCGCCAGCGAAATCCGGCTGCCGCTTTGGCTGGCGGCCTTGCGTGCCCGCTCCATCGCGTCAGCGCCCGCGCTTAAGAATGCGATCATTTCGCGTGGCAGTTCCGGTGCCGCCGCGGCTAGATCGACGACGGCATCGTCGCTGATGACGCCGATCCTGGTGCTGCCCTGATGCGTGAACGTCACGAGTTTCATTCCGATGCTCCTTTATTAGGCGGCTGAGCGAAGCGCGGATCGTCGAGCGGCGCCGACGGGCGCCGTTTCAGTTCCGCGACCGGTACACCGGCGTGGAACTTGCGCGCCAGTTCGTCCGCGTCGAACGTAACGCCGATCGGGTTCTCGCTGAATTCGCCTGTACGGAAGTAGGCCGCCGCCTCGTCCATCGTGTCGAAGTTGTCGATTTGCAACTCGACGCGATTGCCGTCCGGGTCCTGATAGTACATCGAGGTGGTGGGCCCATGATTGATAGTGCGCGCGGGAACGATCCCTGCAGCCTTGAGCCGTTCGTAGGTCGCGACTAATTCGCCCATGTCCGCGTACGTATACGCGAGATGGTCGAGGCCGACGGAATGGGGCGCACGATCGACGAGTCCCGGGTAGGCGACCAGGGCCAGGCGATGGTGCTCGTCGTCGTAGGTGAGAAACGCGATCATTTCCATACGGTATTGCACGCGCATCTCGAGCACGGTCGAGTACCAGTCGATCATCTTTTCGAGTTGTTTGGTTCTCAGGACCGCATGCGCGAACTTGGTCGGCGCGATTTTGCCGCGCGCGCGATCCGTCTTCCGTGATTCCGCGCTCATAGCTTTTGCTCCTTGTCCGGCTTCGATGGCTTCTGCCCTCCGCAAACCAGGCAATTCACGTCCGAACGTAACGGATCATTACTCGCTTGCGGCGGCGAAGAAAAACGCTGCGCGGGGCCCGCCCCGGGGCGTCGGTGGGAAGATCGCGCCGGTGCGCCGTGCGACGGTTACGAAGTCGGGTAAAGGCCGCCGTTGATATTGAGCGTCTGGCCCGTGATGTAGCCATTGCGCGCGAGCATCACGGCGACCTCGCCAATCTCTTCCGGGCGTCCAAAGCGGCCGATGGGGATCAGTTCGGGCTTGACACGCAGGTCGGTCTTGACCATGTCGGTTGCGATGAGTGCCGGAGAAATCACGTTCGCGGTGATTCCCTCGCGCACCAATTGTGACGCATACGCGTGCATCAGGCCCGTCAGGCCGGCCTTCGATGCCGCGTAATGTGGTCCGACGACGCCGCCGACGTTGGCCGCGGTCGAAGAGATGAAAATGATGCGGCCCCAGCGTTTGCGGCGCATCGCTGGCAGCACGGCGGCCGTCACCAGAAAGGCGGAGCGCAAGTTTACCGCGATGGCTTCATCGAAAGTCGCGCGATCGACCTCGTCGACCTTGCGCGGACGCGCAACCCCGGCGTTATTCACGACGATTGCGATCGCGCCGAGGTTGCGTTCGACCGCCGCGACCATTGCGGTGACTTCGTCCGGCGATGAAACGTCGGCACGAATTGTGATCGTCCGCCGGCCGAGTGCTTTTAACGCCGCGGCGACTTCATCGGCGGCACCGCGATTTTCCTTGAAGTTCACTGCGACGCCGGCGCCCGCCCGGC
>JBOHWJ010000519.1:0-3837 GCA_050736495.1 Binataceae bacterium (SeqCode)
GTTCGATATCAAGCGGGCGCCCGGCGCCCATGTTGCCTTCGGCGATGGCATCCATTATTGCCTCGGTGCGGCGCTCGCGCGGCTTGAGGCGAATGCCGCATTCGACATGATGATCGACCGGTTTCCCCGGATCGCATTGGCCGAGCCGGCCGCGACGCTTACTTACAAGGGTTCCTATGCCCTACGCGGCCTGGCTTCGCTTAAGATCACGATTAGCTGAAAATCGAGGCGCATATGGCGGCGGCAGTCCAAGAGCAAATTTATTTCAATCCCTGGGATCCGGCGTACCGCGCCAATCCCTATCCATACTACAAGCCGCTGCTCGCGGGTCCGCCGCGCCTGCTCAACCTGTTTATCCCGATGGCGCTGATCGCGCGCTGGGCCGACGCGGTCCCAATTCTGCGCGACCATGAGCGCTTCTCGAGCGTGCCGCCCCACTCACCCTTCATCGAGGAGCGGCTGAGGACCTTTGGCGACGCGCCGCGTATCGTGTTTTCCGACCCGCCAGTGCATACGCGGCTGCGCCGCGTGGTTAGCCGCGCCTTCACCCCGCGCCGGATCAAGGAACTGGAACCGCGCATCCGCGAATTCACCAGCACGCTGCTCGACCGCGTGGCCGGAAAGGGTGAGTTCGAGGTGATGGCCGACCTCGCCAATCCGTTGCCGGTGATGGTGATCGCGGAGATGCTCGGCGTGCCGACCGGTCACTACGAACAATTCAAACTTTGGTCCGACGCGGTGATCGATTCGGACAACACGCCGCCGGGTACGCCGCTGCCCGAACATGTGAAAGCCGCGTTCAAGGCCTTGCGCGAGTATTTTATCGAGGAGATCGACAAGCGCCGGCGTAATCCCGGGCAGGACCTGGTGAGTGTGTTGGTGGCCGCGAGCGAAGAGGCCGAGAAGCTGAGCGAGGAGGAACTTATCGCCTTCGTTGTGTTGCTGCTGCTCGCCGGCAACGAGACCACAACCAATCTCATCGGCAACGGCATGCTCGCGCTCGGACGCAATCCCGAACAATTCATCCGGCTTCGGCGCGAGCCTGAGCTGATGCCGCGGGCGATCGAGGAGATGCTGCGCTACGACTGCCCGGTACAGTCGACCGCGCGCTACCCGCGGATCGACGTGGAAGTCGCGGGCGTGAAAATCGCGGCCGGCACGCCCAGCTTCGTCATCGTCGCCGCGGCGAATCGCGATCCCGCGCAGTTTCCCAACGCGGACACCTTCGACATCGCTCGCGATCCCAACGATCATCTCGCCTTCGGCGACGGCATTCACTATTGCCTCGGAGCGTCGCTGGCGCGGCTGGAGGGTGCAATCGCGATCGGCGGCGCACTCCAGCGTTTTCCGCATTTGCGGTTGGCCGAACCCGACGCGCCACGCGAGTACAAGGGCTCGTACTTTCTGCGCGGCCTGAGCTCGCTCAGGCTCGCGCTCGAATAGCCTGGCGCACCGCGCGGCAATATAGTTGCGCGCGTGAGTAGCTCGAACCGGATCGGCGCGCCGCCCGGCGCCACGCCACCGGCGGCATCCGTCAGCGGCGGCTCGCAGCTTGCGGAGGACGCGGCAAGCGCTCCCGCCACGCCGTCCGACTCCGGCGCGCCACCATCGGCGCCAGCGCCGCAACGACGGCGCCGGTTCATCGAATCGCAGTTTCCTCCATTCACACCGCGCCAATGGCGCGTCTTCTGGATTTCGACCACCGCCGGTTTTTTCGACAGCTACGACGGCGCGCTGCTAAGCCTCGCACTCAGGCAAATTCAGCGCGGGCTCGGAGTCGCCGAAGCGCATCTCGGTGCGATGCTCTCGGTGATCCGGCTTGGCTACCTGGGGTCATTGCTGATCGCGCCCCTGGCGGACGTATTCGGACGCCGCCGCCTGCTGCTCTACACGATCGTTGGCTACACCATTTTCACCGGACTTAGCGCGGTCGCACCGCATGATCGCGGTTTCGTCACGACCCAATTCCTCGCGCGTGCATTCTCGGGCGCCGAGGCGACGGTCTCGCTCGTGATCCTGGCTGAGGAGGTCGACGCCGCCGTGCGCGGATGGGCGTTGGGCCTGCAAGGCGCGCTCGCGATAAGCGGCTACGGTTTGGCCGCAATGGTATTCGCGCTCGTCGGCGTAATTCCCTACGGATGGCGCGGGCTCTACGCGCTCGCGCTGCTGCCGCTCGTTCTGATCATGCCGCTCAGGCGGATTCTGCCCGAAAGCAAACGTTTCGAGCGCGAGAGTCTTGCCGGATTTCGCCCTGCCAGCGCGGTTGAGCCGGTAATCGCGCTGTTTCGGGTCTACCCAAAGCGGCTGTGGATAGTGGTTGCGGTGGCATTTCTGAATACGATGGGAGCGGGTTCAGCGAGCTTCTTTTTCCCTACCTACCTGCAAGAGGCGCACGGATGGTCGCCCGCGCAGGTCTCGTCATTGGTGGTTTTCGGCGGCGCGCTCGGCATCCTCGGCAGTGTGGTGGCCGGACGGCTGAGCGACCGCTTTGGACGGCGCATGATGGGCGCGCTATTCATGTTCCTGGGCCCGTTGCTGACGGTCTGGATGTACACGACGCGCACCAACGCGGTGATCCCGTTATGGATGCTGCGGCTTTTTTGCGATACCGCTTCGGGCGCGATTACGACCATCTACAGCGCTGAGCTGTTCCCAACGTCGCATCGCGCGGCGGCCGCCAGTGCGATGGTCGTGTCGGGGACGACCGGCGGTGCGCTCGGGCTGATGCTCGAAAGCGTGCTCTATGGCGCCATCGGATCGCATTGGACGTCGATCTGCTATCTCACCGTGTTCTGGCTGATTGCGTCGTTCGTGATGTTCGCGTTGTTTCCAGAGACGGCCGGTCGCGAGCTCGATGAAATCTCGCCCGAGAGCCCCGCACCCTGGTGAACGGCCGGGTCTGTGCGAGCTAGCGTTTGGGTGTGCGCTTGCCGCGGCGGAAATGCGGAATCACCTTGTCCGCGAAGAGCTTCATGCTGTTGCGTACTTTCTTTGGCTCGATTCCCGGCAGTTCCATCCCCAGGGCCAGGTGCGTGCAATGTTCCTCCAGCTTCTCGATCCGCGCGATGGCCTCGTCGGGTGTGCCGACCATCATGCCGTCGCCGATCATGCCGGCGTCGCTAGCCTTGCGCAGCTCACCCACCGGTGGGATTTGCGCGTAACGCTCGTCGCCCGCCACGTCGTTCGCGTCGACGATCCATTGGCCGTAGCGGCTCAACAGGTAATGCAGCCCGAACTCGCAATCGTCCCATGCCTTGTCGTGCTTCGAGCCGATAAAGCCGAAGTTCAACTGCGCGACGTGAAAATCGGCGGGGTTGCGTCCGGCCGCCGTCAGCGCGTCGCGATAGATCTCAGCCTGGCGCGCGCCGGTTCCAGCGAGATGGTAGCCGTTACGGGCCGCGCGTTCGGTCGCCGAGCGTGAGCGCGCGCCAATCCAGATGGGCGGATGCGGCTGTTGCACGGGCTTGGGATAGAGCGTTACGTCGCGCACGGTGTAGTGGCGGCCCTCGAACGAGAAATTGTCCTCGGTGAAGGCGCGGCGGACGATCTCGACGCCCTCGCGCAGACGGCGGCTGCGTTCCTCGCGCGGAATGTTGAAGCCGGTGAATTCCTGCGGCCGGTAACCCTGGCCGAGGCCGAGGTCGAAGCGGCCGTTGGAAAGCGCATCGAGCGTGGCGGCCTCCTCAGCGACGTGCAGCGGATGATGCAGCGGCATCAGCAGCACGAACGTGCCGATGCGAATTGTTTTCGTGCGCGATGCGATCGCCGCCGCCAGTGGCATCATACTCGGCGAGTAACCGTCGTCGACGAAATGATGTTCGGTCAGCCAGATGGTGT
>JBOHWJ010000520.1:0-3691 GCA_050736495.1 Binataceae bacterium (SeqCode)
GACGTCGAGGTCGCCATCGAGCGACGGTGACACCTCGAACGCGTGATGATGGCGCAGCGCGCATTCCTTGGCGATGACGTCGAGGCCGACGCCTTCGATACGCGAAGCGGTCCAGGTGAAGTAGCGATCGATCAGCTCGCGATTGAGCCCGATGGCCTCGAAGATCTGCGCGCCGCGATAACTCTGGACGGTCGAGATGCCCATCTTGGAGGCAACCTTGATGAGGCTTTTGCCGAGCGCCTTGATGAAATGATCGACCGCCCCCTCCTCGGTGATATCCTTCAAACGGCCGTCCTGGATCATGCTGGCCAGCGTCGCGTATGCAAGATACGGATTGATCGCGCCGGCGCCGTAACCCACCAGCAGACAGAAGTGCATCACCTCGCGCGGCTCGCCCGACTCGACCACGAGGCCGCATTTCGTGCGCGTGCCTTCGCGAATCAGGTGATGATGTACGGCGCCGGTGGCGAGCAGGCTTGGAATCGGCGCCCATTCGTCGTTCACGCCGCGGTCCGACAGAATCAGAATCGTGTAGCCATGGCCGATGGCTTCGGAGGCCTTGCGGCAAAGCTCGTCGAGCGCCCCGCGCAAGCCCTGCTCGCCGCCGGCGACGCGATAGAGCGTGCTGAGCGTCATACCGCGCAGGCCGGGATGCGCGAGATGGCGGATTTTTTCCAGTTGCTCGTTGGTCAGAATGGGATTCCTGAGCCGCAACTGACGACAGTGCGGTGGCGTCTCCTCGAACAGGTTATGCTCGGCGCCGATAGTGGTCTCCGCCGACATGACCATCTCTTCGCGAATCGAATCGACCGGCGGATTGGTAACCTGCGCGAACAACTGCTTGAAATAGCTGAACAGCAGGGGCGAACGATCCGACAGCACCGCGAGCGGCGTGTCGGTGCCCATCGAGCCGACCGGCTCCTGCCCGTTGGCCGCCATCGGCGCGAGGATCATCTTGAGTTCCTCGATGGTGTAGCCGAAGGCCTGCTGCTGCTTGAGCAGATCGAACGGCTCGTAGCCGTTGACCGGCGGATACGAGGGCGGGGTGGGCAGCGTGTCCATTTCGACTACGTTCTGGTCGAGCCATTGGCGATAAGGTTTGCGCGCGGCGAAGCCTTCCTTGATTTCCTCGTCGTGGATGATGCGGCCCTCGGTGGTATCGACGAAGAACATGCGTCCCGGTTGCAGGCGCCCCTTGAGCGCGACCTGCTCGGGCGGGATGTCGAGCACGCCGGTCTCCGAGGCCATCACCACCAGCCCGTCCTTGGTGACCAGGTAGCGCGACGGCCGCAACCCGTTGCGGTCGAGTACGGCGCCGATGCGCCGTCCGTCGGTAAACGCGATCGAGGCTGGGCCGTCCCACGGCTCCATCATGCACGAATGGAACTGGTAGAAGGCGCGCTTGGATTCACTCATCAGCGGGTCGTTCTGCCACGCCTCCGGAATCATCATCATCACCGCGTGCGGCAGCGAGCGCCCGGTGCGCACCAGCAGCTCGAGGCTGTTGTCGAACATCGCGGAGTCGCTGCCGTTGGGCTCGACGATCGGCAGAATCTTCCGCATGTCGTCGCCGAACAGCGGCGAGACGAACTGTTTCTCGCGCGCGTGCATCCAGTTGATATTGCCGCGCAGCGTGTTGATTTCGCCGTTGTGGCAGACGAAGCGGTACGGATGCGCGCGGTCCCAGCTCGGGAAAGTGTTGGTCGAAAAGCGCTGATGCACCATCGCGAGCGCGGTCATCACGCCGGCGTCGAGCAGGTCGGGATAAAACCGCGGAATCTGGTGCGAGATGAGCTGGCCTTTGTAAACGATGGTCGAGCTGGAGAGGCTGCACACGTAGAACAGTTCACCGTCGCTCAGCATCAGCATCCCGGCGCCTTCGCCGGTAACGCGCTTGCGGATTATGTAGAGCTTGCGCTCAAATGCCTGTTCGTCCTTGATGCCGTCGCCGCGGCCGATGAAGATTTGCCGTATCGCGGGCAGGCCCTGGCGTGCGATGGTGCCGCACGCGCTTTCTACCACTGGCACGGTGCGCCAGCCGAGGAATTGCTGTCCTTCCTCGCGCACGACGCGCTCGAAAATCTCCTCGCAGGCGTTGCGCCGCCGCAAGTCGAGCGGCATGAAGACCATGCCGACACCGTATTCACCCGGCGCCGGCAGCGTGAAACCAAGCGTGGCACTCTCACGCGCAAAAAATTCGTGCGGAATCTGCATCAGCACGCCGGCGCCATCACCGGTCAGCGGGTCGCATCCGCAGGCGCCGCGATGCGTCAGGTTGTCGAGTACCTGCAAGCCCTTGAGCACGATATCGTGCGAGCGCTCCCCCTTGATATTGACGACGAAGCCGACGCCGCAGGCGTCATGCTCATGTGCGGGGTCGTAGAGGCCTTGGCTGCGAGGAATGCCGCGATAGTGGTGCTCCATCTTCATGCCCTTTTCGGCTCGGCGCCCGCGCCTTTGATGGCGCCGTGACGATGACGCTTGCCGTTGCCGCCGGCGTCCTGGGAATCCTCGTTGTAGTGAACCGCAATCTGCGTGCGCTCTGTATGGGTCGACAGCACCACCATGGTCTCGGTGCGGCTGACGCCTTCGATCAGCCGAATCGTCCGGATGAGGCGTTCCAGCGAGGCCGTATTGTGGGTTTTCACTTTGAGCAGGACCGTGTGCTCACCAGTCACGTGATGACATTCGAGTACGTCGTCAAGCAGCGCGACGGTCTGCTCGAACAATCCGATCGTACGTGGATGGCCGATCGACACGCCGATGAAGGCGGTTACGTCCTTGCCCAGCGCGCGCGCGTCGACCGAGGCGTGATAGCCGGTAATCACGCCGCCATCCTCGAGCTTTTTCACACGCTCGATGACCGATGGCGCCGAGAGCCCGACCTGCTCGCCAAGCTTGACCAGCGGGATCCTGCCATGCTCCTGCAGAATCGAGAGAATCTGGAAATCTATCGCGTCGAGCTCGAGAGCCTCGTTGCTTGCCTTCATTAGGAAAACCTCTGCGAAGCCCGATAAAAATAGCCAAATCGGCTCCTACCGTCAAGGTTTTGTTAGGCAAAATCATCTCTTGAACGACGTTTAACCGAAATTCATCGCTCCGTATCCTTAATCAGTTAGGGAAAATTGCCGACTATCCTTAAAGTCGGTGTTTCGAGTCTCGTAAGCACGCGATGTTACAGGCTTTTTGGTTGGCTGCGCCGGCTCGGTACAACTAGCGCCCAGGCGCGGCCGTTATTTCACTTGCCCGTGATGAAGCCCGCCGGCTGGCGCCAATGGCGCCGGATAACGATTGGCGAGCCAGATCAGCAAGCCGAACACCGCGACCAACGTGCTAAAAGCCAGCACCGTCCACATTAGCCCGCGTATCCGCTCGCGCTTGACGCTGCGCGGATGGAGCCGCGCCGCGCGCCCGCTGACCACGACCCGTGACGGATCGCGCAGGTCCTCGAACATCTCCGCGGCGCTGGCGTATCGATTGAGCGGCTCGCGCTCGATGGCATGCAGGACGATCTCTTCGAGCCGCGCGTCGATATCGCGCCGCACGCGGCTCGGCGGCAGCGGATCCTCATTGGTCTTTGCGCGCATCATGGCGTAGACGTTCTCACCCGCGTAGGGCAGCGCGCCGGTCAACATTTCGTAGGACATTGCGCCTACTGCGTAGATATCGGTGCGCGCGTCGCCGCGCCGTC